>NZ_JALAYA010000002.1:0-837 GCF_026796395.1 Bacillus sp. T17B1 | reverse complement strand
TGACAGTGCGTTCTACGATGGTGGTCGTGGTTCGATCAATGCTGTTAAGATAGAACGTTTCAGACTTTAGTGAGGAATGAAACGATTCGATGGAGGCATTATCAGCGGGCGTCCCTTTGCGGGACATGCTCATGGTAATGCCTTTTGTGTTAACAGCTTTTTGATACTCGTAGGATGTATACACAGAACCTTGGTCACTATGTAACATGCAGTTCTCAGGCAGTGTTGGTAGCTGATTAAGTGTGTCTAAGACAAAGTCTGTGTCCTGCTTATCGCCAATCGTAAAAGCAATCACTTCTCCATTGTATACATCTAATATACTGGAAAGGTACAATTGTTTCTGTCCATAAGGCAAATATGTGATGTCCGTTACTAGTTTTTCAAGAGGGCGATCAGACTGAAAGTTCCGATCCAATATATTATCGACCACGGCATATGGCTGCCCATTCTTCTTGCGCTTTTTCACCTTAACCTGGCACTGCCATTGATTTTTCTGCATAATACGTTGAACAGTTTTATGGTTAATACGCATTCTCTTTTTTAATATGGCTGTGATTTTTCGATATCCATATCGATACTTGTGCTCTCGGCACAACGTGCCGATTTGTTTTTCCAAATGGCGCTTGGGATGATCTTTCGTCAGATTCTTCTTCCAACGATAATAAGACGCTCGAGAAATACCTAAATGAACACAGATATCCTGCACGGTCATTGTGCTGTGCAATACTTCTACAAGTTCGACTGACGTTTCGCTATCAACTTCCTTTCCAATTCGTTGTACTTTTTTAAAACTTCCGTCTGGGGTCTCAAATAATGATTCTCTGCCTGCGGTTTCTC
>NZ_JALAYA010000001.1:229800-245589 GCF_026796395.1 Bacillus sp. T17B1 | reverse complement strand
CACAAGAGCATTGAAGATTACATTCAATTCTATAATCACGAACGATTCCAGAAAAAATTAAACCAGTGTGCTCCGGTAGAATACCGTAACACACTGGTTGCTTAGGCTTTTTGTGGCTGTCTACTTGACAGGGGTAAGACCATCTTCTGAAGCCAGTCCTTTTTTAAACAAATGACCATAAATCAGTTGATAAATACCGTTCTCCCGTATCGGCTGTCATGCAGACCACAACTTGGTCAGGAGAGAGGCGTTTCGCTGTTTCGATTGCTGCGAAGCAGGCAGCGCCTGATGAAGGCCCGACAAGAATTCCTTCTTCAGCAGCAAGGCGTCTTGTGGTCGCATATGCGTCTTCATCAGAGATTTTGAAAATTTCATCATATACCTCTTGATTTAAAATCGGGGGAATAAAGCCCGGACTCGTCCCTACAAGCTTATGGGCCCCGGGTTTTCCTCCGGATAATACGGGCGACCCCGCAGGCTCGACAACATGAACCGTAATTTCCGGAAAAATCTCTTTGAGCGCTTCACCTGTTCCGGTAATGGTTCCGCCCGTTCCGGAAGAGGCGACAAAAGCGCCGAGCGGTTTTCCGATTTCCTTTATTGCCCGGGCAATTTCAAGCGCCGTCGTTTTCCGGTGCGCGTCAGGATTGGCGGTGTTATCGAACTGCATCGGAATATAGCTGTTCGGAATTTGTTCGGCAAGCTCCTTCGCTTTTTTGATGCTTCCCGGCATTCTTTCCGCTCCGGGTGTTAATACAACCTCGGCGCCGTAAGCTTTTAGTAGGTTGATCCGTTCCTTCGTCATCGTATCAGGCATGACTAGGATCGCTTTATAGCCGCGTGCTGCCGCATTCATGGCGAGCCCGATTCCGGTATTTCCGCTTGTCGGCTCTATAATAACTGAGTCCGGCTTGAGCAAACCGTTTTGTTCTGCTTCTATGATCATCTGATAAGCGGCTCTGTCTTTCACACTGCCGCTCGGATTAAAGAATTCAAGCTTTAAATAGACCTGTGCCGCGTTTTCCGGCTGAAGCCGATTCAATCTCACAAGCGGTGTATCTCCTATTAAATCGGCTGTATTTTCAACGATTTTCAACATTGTCATTCCTTTCTGAATAAAACAAGTGTCACATAATATCCTAACATAATAAACGTTTGTGCGAGAGTGTTTTCATACACTGTTCCTCTATTCGCACAGCCTCTTTATTGATAAAATAATAGCTGTCAAAGGAAGGGAGTGTCAGACGGATGCCAGATATACGGCCTCATTATTTCATCGGTGTTCCCATTCCTGAGGGAATTGCGAATCCGGTTTACCATGCTGCGAAAAACGAGCCGATTTTGACGTTTCAAAAATGGGTGCACCCGCTTGACTACCATATCACGTTGATTTTTCTCGGAGCGGCGGATGAGACGCAAATCCAGCAGCTTGAAGGCTCACTAGCTGCGGTTGCTTCAAAAACAAATCCGTTTCCGATTGAGTTTGGCAAAATTGATGTATTCGGCGACCGCAGAAGGCCGCGTGTCTTACACCTTGAGCCAAAGAAAAACAAAACACTTGAAATGCTGCGGGAACATACAAAACAGGCTGTTCTTCAAGCTGGATTTCAAGTGGAAAAAAGACCGTATCACCCTCATATGACGCTGGCTAGAAAGTGGACAGGCGAAGAGGAATTTCCGGCACATGTTCCGTTTGAAAGCAGCGAAGTTTCCATGATGGCTGAACGGTTTTCGCTCTTTCAAATACACTTGAACCAATCACCAAAATACGAGGAAATAATCAAATTTCATTTATCTTAATTCATTGCGGAGTGGAGAAACAAACATGGCACAAATCATCAAAATTCATGATTATATATCGAGATATGAGCTTGATCCGTACCATTATATTAATCAGTTTGTACGGCTGAAAAAAGAGCGCTGGCTTTCACTATTAGAAGCAGCGGAGCGCCAGCATGAAGAAAGACAAGCCAGTACAGAAGAGCCGGAACCGGTGCAGAAACGAAAAAAATTTTCATTGAAAAGAAGAAAAGAAGAGATAAAAGCCGATATACAAGAAGAGAGACACCAATGGTTTGAGGAAGAAGACGATTTACATGTAAGGCTGCCGAAGAGCAGGATGGCGCTTGCTTCTTTTTATAAAAGACATTTATATGACTTTCAGCTAAAATGGGCAAGCTCTACTCTTTCAGAAATATCACATCTCTCAAACCAGGTGAAGCAAGACCGCATTTTGCGTTATCTGACCCAGCAGCTGCCTGACTCTTATTTCATTATGTATAAGCCTGTGCTGAAAATTCAGCAGGCGGCGGTTGAATTAAGCATTGTGATTATTTCCCCGCTTGACATTTATTGCGTTTCTTTTTTAGAGGCAGAGGAAGACAGTGTATACATAGGGTCTAAAAATCGTTTTTGGGAGAAGAAAACAGCCTCTCAGACTGCATCAGTGTTAAATCCGGGGCTGAGCGTGTTTCGCACGGACTCCGTTGTATCAAAAATCATAAAGGAAAAACAGGCTGAAATTCCAGTTCGAAAATTGCTTCTGAGCAGAACGTCGTACATCGATTACCCGGAACCGCCATACGGCTTAGAAATAGCAGATAAGCGGGGCGCGGAGGAATGGATTGAGCGGCAGAAGAAAAACACTGCTCCGATTAAACATCATCAGGTAAAGGCAGCGAAAGCTCTATTGTCCTACTGCATGTCTGACTCCTATCGCAGACAAGAGTGGCTGGAGTAATAGAGAACGATTTAAGCGGTTTTCTCATACCATAAGCAGGTGAGAAAGATGAGCCATTGGTTTTTTATTATTAATCCGACAGCAGGGCATCGAAACGGCCTGCGTGTTTGGAAGTCCATTCAAAAGGAATTGATCAAACGAAAGGTCGAGCACCGCTCATTTTTAACTGAACACCCGGGACACGCCGAGGTGCTCGCCAGGCAGATTTCAACGATACAGGAATATAAGATAAAGCGCCTGATCGTCATTGGCGGAGACGGAACCATGCACGAAGTTATCAACGGGCTGAAAGATGTTGACGATATTGAACTGAGCTTTGTGCCGGCGGGCGCGTATAATGATTTTTCGAGAGGATTCTCTGTTAAAAAAATAGATTTGATACAGGAAATCAAAAAGGTAAAGCGTCCGTTAACCCGAACCTTTCATTTAGGGAGCGTTAATTTCCTTCAGGATAAATCTCAAATTCTATATTTTATGAATCATATCGGGATCGGGTTTGACGCATATGTCAATAAAAAGGCGATGGAATTTCCGTTGAGACGGTTTTTTCTTTTTCTTCGCCTTCGATTTCTTGTGTATCTGCTTTCCCATTTGCATGCCTCGGCGACCTTTAAGCCGTTTTCATTAGCTTGTACAATAGAAGGAGAAACACAAGAATTTCAAGATGTCTGGTTTGCGGTTGTTTCCAACCATCCGTTTTACGGCGGCGGCATGAAGGCTGCGCCGCTTGCAAATCCGCGCGAGAAGGCATTTGATATCGTGATCGTTAGAAATCAGCCGTTTTTAAAAAAATATTGGCTTTTATGTCTGATGGCATTTGGAAAACATACAAAGCTGGACTGCGTGACAATGTTGAAAGCGAAGGACATTACGTTTTACACGAAGGGCAAAATTCCTTTCCATGCTGACGGAGAAATCATGGGCACCACCCCGTTTCGTCTGGCATCGAGTCCTTCACCCCTGAGGATCAAAACATAAACGTGTTTGGAGGAGAGAGGTTCCAATGGTCAACATCCGCCGCAGCTAGCGTATGTCGATGACATGAATGTCATTACCGTTCTGATTCCTGCAGAACAAAATGCAATCATGACACCGCCGTTTCTGCTTGAGACAGAAACAACCGATTTTCCTTTGGCTGTCAGGGAGGAATACCGCCTTGAAGGCACATACAAGTACGTCTGCGTATCAGAACGTCCATTGACATTCGGAAAGACACATGCTGTCAGAGCGTCCAGCGGCGATAAAAGCAGTGACATTCGGAAAGACACATGCTGTCAGAGCGTCTAGCGGCGATAAAACCGATCTCCAAATTGGCGCGGTTATCCGGACGGACGCGTTTGATGATTTATTTTATTATGATGGAGAGCTGGGTGCCGTTTATACTGAGGATCATACCGTATTTAAAGTATGGGCGCCTGCTGCGACCTCAGCTGCTGTCAGGCTTTCACATCCAAATAAAAGCGGCCGCATTTTCCAAATGGTTAGAACTGAAAAAGGCGTCTATACCATAACTGTCACCGGTGATCTTCACAGGTATGAGTATGTGTTCTGTATCTGCAACAATTCGATATGGGCGGAAACCGTTGATCCGTATGCAAAGGCTGTGACTGTAAATGGAGAGAAGGGGGTCGTCCTTCGCCCGGATCAAATGAAGTGGGATGCTCCGCCTAAACCGTTCTCAACCCCTGTAGATGCCGTCATCTATGAGATGCACATCCGCGACTTCTCCATCCATGAAAACAGCGGCATGAAAAACAAGGGAAAATACTTAGCGTTGACGGAAACAGAAACGCAAACCATGAATGGCTGTTCTTCCGGACTGGCGTATATAAAAGAGCTAGGCATTACACATGTAGAGCTTCTGCCGGTGAATGATTTTGCCGGAATGAATGAAGAGAAGCCGCTCGATGCTTACAATTGGGGATATAACCTGCTTCATTTCTTTGCTCCGGAGGGAAGCTATGCCTCAAACCCTCATGATCCTCAAACAAGAAAAACAGAGTTAAAACAAATGATCAAAACCCTTCATCAGCATGGACTTCGAGTCATTCTGGATGTCGTCTTTAATCACGTATACGAGAGGGAGAATTCACCTTTTGAAAAGACGGTGCCAGGTTATTTTTTTCGGCAAGACGAATTTGGGATGCCGGCAAACGGCACCGGCGTAGGCAATGACATCGCGTCAGAAAGACGGATGGCGAGAAAATTCATAGCGGATTGCGTCATGTACTGGATTGAGGAATACGATGTCGACGGCTTCCGCTTTGATCTGCTTGGCATTTTAGATATGGATACCGTGCTTTATATCAAAGAAAAAGCAACTGCAGTAAAGCCTGGAATTTTGCTTTTTGGAGAAGGATGGAATTTTGCGACACCTCTGCCGCATGAACAAAAAGCGACCTTGGCAAACGCTGCAAAAATGCCGGGCATCGGTTTTTTTAATGATACGTTTCGTGACGCTGTGAAAGGGAACACCTTTCATCTCATGGCAGCGGGATTTGCGCTCGGCGGCGGTGAAGCAGCGGATAGCGTTATGCACGGGATAGCCGGCTCTTCCGGTTGGGAGGCAGCACCAATTGTTTCTGAACCCAGCCAGTCCATCAATTATGTTGAGTCACACGATAATCACACCCTTTTGGGATAAAATGGGCTTTGCGCTCTCTCAAGAAAATGACAGCCGAAAGAGAAGCAGGCAAAGGCTGGCAGCCGCGATTATCTTGCTTGCCCAAGGGGTGCCGTTCATTCATAGCGGACAGGAATTTTTCCGGCCGAAGCAGGGAGTGGAAAACAGCTATCAATCCAGTGACAGCATCAACCAGCTGGATTGGGATCGGCGTGACACGTTCAAAGAAGATGTTGACGATATCCGCAGGCTGATTTCGCTGAGAAGTACGGATCCGGCATTTCGTCTCAATTCCTCTGCAGACATCCAGAGCCATCTTGAATGTTTAACGCTAAAAGAACACCTTATCGCATATAGGCTTTATGATCTTAACGTGATCGACCAATGGGTAGACATCATCGTCATTCATCACGCGAGTCCGGACTTCGTTGAATGGGAGCAAACGTACCGGCTTTTATGTGTGATACATCAGGTTTTCATCGTGACCCGAAAGAAATCAAGAAAGCGGTTGCGGTAAACGGCATCGGAACAGTTATCTTATATTTAGTATCAGATCTTAAGAGTTTTGCTTGACGAAGTTTGTCCTATAGCGCTAAAATTTAAAGGACGGCTATTGATTAGCATATGAGACTCTCAATAGCTGTCTTTTTTATTTTCATACGATTCGTACGAAAAAGGCACTCGCTGGATAGACTAGAGACGATTAGCCTTTATTCTAAAATATTTTAAGAAATGATGGGTTGAACATTGATATGAACTGGTTGGGACAATTACTAGGTAGCGATTGGGAGATCTTCCCCGCCGGAGGAGCTACAGGAGATGCATATTATGCGAAACATAACGGGCAGCAGCTTTTTTTAAAACGTAATAGCTCACCTTTTTTAGCTGTTTTATCCGCCGAAGGCATTGTTCCGAAGCTGGTTTGGACAAAACGGATGGAAAATGGAGACGTCATTACGGCTCAGCACTGGATGACCGGCAGAGAGCTGAAGCCTAAAGATATGAGCGGACGGCCCGTTGCTGAATTGCTTCGTAAAATACACACATCAAAAGCCTTGCTGGACATGCTAAAGAGACTTGGAAAAGAACCGCTGAACCCGGGGGCTCTTCTGTCTCAGCTGAAGCAAGCTGTATTTGCTGTGCAGCAATCTTCGCCGCTGATTCAAGAAGGAATCAAGTACTTAGAAGAACATCTGCATGAAGTGCATTTCGGTGAGAAAGTCGTTTGCCATTGTGATGTCAATCATAATAACTGGCTATTGTCTGAAGACAACCAGCTGTATTTAATTGACTGGGACGGCGCCATGATCGCTGATCCTGCGATGGACCTCGGGCCTTTGCTGTACCACTACGTCGAAAAGCCAGCTTGGGAGAGCTGGCTGAGCATGTACGGCATTGAGTTAACAGAAAGCCTTCGGTTACGAATGGCTTGGTATGTGTTATCTGAAACACTCACTTTCATTGCCTGGCACAAAGCAAAAGGCAAAGATAAGGAATTTCATGATGCAATGGAAGAACTGCATATTCTCATGAAACGTATCGTTGAATAATCAGGAATACGAATCCATTTGCTCTACCCATTGAGACAGGCTGTTTTGATGCTCTTGTATGTGTGAGTCGATGGATTTGGACGATATTCCTGATTGGCTGTAGCGGTAAACATCTTCCAGCACGTTTTTGAAGTTTGAATCAAGCTCGGTGTTTGCCATAAGCGATTTAATCACACGCTCAAGCTGCTCGTACTCTGCGACTGTTCCGCAGCAGTCCAATTGATGGTCAGTCAATATATCCTTCAATAAATGAACTTGATGCTCATAATGTAAACCCATAATGGTACACATCCCTTCATGATCATACGGGTTAAATTGTTCAAAATAGAGCGTTTTTATGCATGTGAAAGGAGTGTTCCGGCAGACGGGAACCTCTTTTTTTATATAATTGGCCCTAGAAGACACGCTGGAAAAACGATCTTGCGGGTCTTTTTAATTCATGGTATGTTGTTAGTCGAAATAATAGATAGAGGTGTCAATCATATGAGAATGCGCCACAAGCCTTGGGCTGATGACTTTTTGGCTGAAAACGCAGATATTGCCATCAGCAATCCTGCTGATTATAAAGGAAAATGGAGAACAGTGTTTGGCAACGACAATCCGATCCATATCGAGGTTGGTACAGGGAAAGGGCAATTTATTTCTGGAATGGCCAAACAAAATCCCGATATCAATTATATTGGTATTGAGTTGTTTAAAAGCGTCATCGTGACAGCCGTCCAAAAAGTAAAAGACAGCGAAGCGCCGAATGTAAAGCTTCTGAATATAGACGCGGACACGCTGACGGATGTGTTTGAGCCGGGTGAAGTCAAACGGGTCTACTTGAACTTTTCTGATCCTTGGCCGAAGAAACGCCACGAAAAACGCCGTCTGACGTATTCCCACTTCCTCAAAACATATGAAGAAGTAATGGGAAAAGGCGGAGCGATTCATTTTAAAACGGACAACCGCGGCTTGTTTGAGTACTCTTTGAAGAGCTTTTCTGAGTACGGCCTGCTGCTGACATATGTCAGTCTCGATTTGCATAACAGCAATCTGGAAGGCAATATTATGACAGAATATGAAGAAAAATTCTCAGCACTCGGCCAGCCGATCTATCGGGCTGAAGTTGAATGGAGAACGTAAACAGACTCTGAAGGAGTCTGTTTTTTTTATGGACCGTTTGCTACCATGATGACAGGGGGGATGAAAATGGAATCAATGAAAATTGGGAACATGACGTTAACCTGGCTTGACGGAGGCGTGACACATATGGACGGAGGTGCCATGTTTGGCGTCGTTCCAAAGCCGCTGTGGTCTAAAAAATATCCAGTTAATGAGAAAAACCAGATTGAACTAAGGACAGATCCGATCCTTATTCAAAAGGACGGGATGAATATCATCGTCGAAGCCGGCATTGGGTACGGCAAGCTGACTGAGAAACAAAAACGGAACTATGGCGTGACCCAAGAATCGAATGTGAAAACATCGTTAGCGGCGCTAGGATTGACGGTTGCTGATATAGATGTAGTCGCTATGACACACCTTCATTTCGATCATGCATGCGGTTTAACGGAATATGAAGGAGAACAGCTAGTCTCTGTCTTTCCGAATGCAGTAATTTATGCATCAGCTGTTGAATGGAATGAAATGCGCCATCCAAATATAAGATCGAAAAATACGTATTGGAAAGAAAACTGGGAGGCTGTTGCCGGCCAAGTTAAAACGTTTGAAGACACCTTAACGATCACAGAGGGGATTACGATGCATCACACCGGAGGCCATAGCGACGGACATAGTATACTTATATGCGAGGATGCCGGTGAAACCGCCGTACATATGGCAGATCTGATGCCGACACACGCACACCGCAATCCGCTATGGGTGCTGGCTTATGATGATTATCCGATGACCTCTATACCGCAAAAGCAGAAATGGCAGGCATTCGCAGCGGAAAAAGACGCTTGGTTTATTTTTTATCATGATGCTGGATATCGCGCGCTTAAATGGAATGAGGATGGAAGTATCAAAGATTCAGTTAAGCGAATGTAGCAATAGCATATTTTTATGTTTACCCTGCATGTTTTCTGGCTAATAATGCAAACCTAGTACTAATTATGCTCAGAAAGGAAGAGGCAGGGTGAAACAATTCAAAGTAACAAACGAAGGAGACATTCAAACAACATTAAGAGGCCTTGAAGTACTCTCTGTTCCTTTTTTGAACAAAGGTGTTGCTTTTACTGAGGAAGAAAGAAAAGAACTTGGCTTAACAGGCTTTCTGCCGCCAAAGGTATTAACAATTGAAGATCAGGCGAAAAGAGCATACGAACAATATTCTGCACAGCCTGACGATTTGAGCAAGAATGTTTATTTGACGGCACTGCACGATCGGAATGAAACGTTATTTTACCGCCTGTTAAATGACCATTTAGGGGAAATGCTCCCGATTGTCTACACACCGACAGTCGGAACGGCGATTCAGAGATACAGCCATGAATACAGAAAGCCTAGAGGGCTCTATCTGTCTATCGATGACCCGGACGGTATGAGAGAAGCATTTAAACAGTATAAAGATCAAAGCGATTCAATCGATTTAATTGTTGCAACTGATGCGGAAGGCATTTTAGGAATCGGAGACTGGGGCGTCGGCGGAATCGCGATTTCTATCGGCAAGCTAGCGGTTTACACGGCGGCTGCCGGCATTGATCCGAGCAGAGTGCTGGCTGTCGTTTTAGATGCGGGGACAAATCAGGAGAGCCTCTTAAACGACTCGCTTTATGTCGGCAACCAGCATTCCAGAGTGCGCGGAGAACGCTATGACCAATTCATTGACGATTATGTTGCTCTGGCGAGAGAAACATTCCCAAATGCATTGCTGCACTGGGAGGATTTCGGAGCGAAAAACGCGCGCAGCATTTTGAAACGCTATAAAGATAAAGTGTGTACGTTTAATGATGATATTCAAGGTACAGGCGCTGTTTCACTGGCGGCAGTCTTATCCTGTGCAAAAGCGTCTAAAGTGCCGCTGAGAGATCATAGAGTTGTCATATTCGGAGCAGGAACAGCAGGAATCGGAATTGCTGAACAGCTGCGGGAAGCATTGGTGCGCGAAGGGCTGAGTGAGGAAGAATCATACCAGCGCTTCTGGTGCATAGATCGGAACGGGCTGTTAACAGAAGATATGGACCAGCTTCTCGAATTCCAAAAGCCTTACGCCCGTTCGTCTGATGAAGTGAAGGATTATCAGCGTAACGGAGAAGGCGGGGGCATTGATCTCCTTGAAGTGGTCAGACAGGCGAAACCGACGATCCTGATCGGTACCTCTACGGTTTCCGGTGCTTTTACTGAAGAAATTGTAAAAGAAATGGCGTCGCACGTAAAACGTCCGGCGATTCTGCCGATGTCGAATCCAACTACTCTTTCTGAAGCAAAACCAGAGGATTTAATCAAATGGACAGAAGGGCGTGCGCTGATTACGACAGGAAGCCCGTTCCCGCCAGTAGAATATAACGGGGTAACATACCATATCGGCCAAGCAAACAACGCGCTTGTTTTCCCTGGTCTCGGGCTTGGAACGATTGTCACCAAATCAAAATTAATAACCGATGGCATGTTTGAAGCATGTGCCCGCGCGATCGCAAGTATGGTCAATGTCGGGGTGCCTGGCGCGCCGATGCTTCCGAAAGTAGAGGATTTGCGGACTGTATCGGCAACCGTCGCAGTTGAAGTCGCTAAAACTGCGATTAAGGAAGGCGTTGCGACAGAAGAGCCTGAGGACATCATACAGGCTGTGCAGGACGCAATGTGGTATCCGGTATATAAACCAATTCGCGCGATATAATAAAAAAAAGAGCCGCTGCATGGGCAGCGGCTTCTATTTTACGCTTGTCCGGTGTTAAGAGGCGATAGTATCAATAACATCTACAATTTCCCCCGTTTTCGCATCCACCAAGACTTCATACTGCTCTAATTCTCCGAAAGCTGATCGTGTAATGCCGGTTTTGTACACCTGTACTGTTTCTCCGTTCACATTGTAAGGCTCCGGCTGGGTGTAAATCCATGATCCATCAATCGGCCCCCGTTGCTTAAAAGCGGATTTTACGATTCGAAGCGCTTTTTCTGAAGAAATATAAGGCTTCATCACATATTGTTTCACAACGATAGCCGTACAAATGCCAAGTCCGGCTCCTAAAAGAAGATGACGCAATTTCAAAATAAAGCACCTCCTGGTTGATCGTACTTTTCATTATACAGAAACAGCCAAATCCTGTTAAGCAATACGCGGCTGTTCGAGCAGATTCGGTCAGGGTGCTTGGAAAACTTGATTTTTTCTAATAAAATAAAAGGACTACATAGAAATGAGGGGAAAACATGAATCAAGAAACGAAAGCGCTTTTCCAAACACTGACGCAGCTTCCCGGCGCGCCGGGCAATGAGCATCAGGTTCGTGCTTTTATGAAGCAGGAGCTTGCCAAATATGCCGATGACATCGTTCAGGACAGACTGGGAAGTGTTTTCGGGGTGAGAAAAGGCGCAGAGGGCGCACCGAGAATCATGGTAGCCGGGCATATGGACGAAGTCGGCTTCATGGTTACATCCATCACAGACAACGGGTTGCTTAGGTTTCAGACGCTCGGGGGCTGGTGGAGCCAGGTGCTGCTTGCACAGCGAGTTGAAATTCAAACAGATAACGGGCCGGTTCCGGGTGTGATTTCAAGCATACCTCCGCATCTGCTGACAGATGCTCAGCGTAATCGCCCGATGGATATCAAAAACATGATGATCGATATCGGAGCGGATGATAAAGAAGACGCTATCAAAATCGGCATAAAACCGGGACAGCAGATTGTTCCTGTCTGTCCGTTTACGACGATGGCGAATGAAAAGAAAATATTATCAAAAGCGTGGGATAACCGGTATGGATGCGGCTTGAGCATAGAGCTTTTGAAGGAATTGCATGGAAAAGAGCTTCCGAACACGCTTTATGCGGGCGCAACGGTTCAGGAAGAAGTGGGGCTGAGAGGCGCGCAGACGGCTTCTCATATGATTAAACCGGACTTGTTTTTCGCGCTTGACGCCAGTCCGGCAAACGATATGAGCGGTGACAAAAATGAATTTGGCCAGCTTGGAAAAGGCTTTTTGCTCCGCATTCTTGACAGAACGACAGTCATGCACCGCGGAATGAGAGAATTTGTTCTTGACATGGCGGAAACACATGGTATTCCGTATCAATATTTTGTATCAGGCGGGGGAACAGATGCAGGCAGAGTTCATATTTCCAACAGCGGCGTTCCTTCTGCGGTTATCGGAATTTGCTCCCGCTACATTCATACGAACGCTTCTATCATTCATATCGACGATTATGCTGCTGCTAAAGAAATGCTCATCAAACTTGTAACAGCCTGCGATAAGCAGACGGTGGATGCGATTAAAGAAAATATGTAGAATTTCAAAAAAGCTTGTTGAACGGGGCAGTAAGCCCGGATCGACAAGCTTTTTTCTTATTCTGTTTCAAACACATAGGAAAGGGCTTTAATGGCTTGGTTCACGGTTTCAACCGTTATATTTGCTTTGTTGGAAAGCTCTTTTAACGGATGGTGGAGCGATTCCGGCCGAATGATAATCAGGGGTTTTCCTTTTGCGATTGCATATGATGCATCCATTGCCGTGTTCCACTGTTTGTATTTTTCGCCAAACAGGGCGATCACAAAGTCTGCTTTATTCATCAGCACGGCGGTTCTGAAGTTGTTTATGTCAGAGGCTTTGTCATCTTTTAAAACGCCATTTGGCTGAATGCCCATAATTTCTTCTCCGATATTGTCTGATCGGTCATGATTCTCCATCGGGCCGACAAACGTAATCGGCAGCTTCAGCGTTTTTGTTTTCTCTTTGATTTCCTCACGCCAATTGCTGTGGATTTCTCCTGCTAGATAGACGGTAAACTCCATACTGAATCCCTCCTTATGTATGTCCATCTGTAAATTTTACCCTCATGTACACGATGTTAAACGAAACGAGCTTGATAATGCAAATGAAATATGATAATGATAATGGGAAAGCCAATCTTACATATACATTCGTTGCATATAAGTGGTTTTGCCGCAAGCAGTTTGGTATGATCCAAATGGACGAGTATTGATAAACAAACATGTAAGAACATAAACAACTGGAGGGATATGACATGAAAAAAATTGAATCAACTCAAGAGCTGGAAAAAGCGGTAAAGGATGATTGGGCGGTATTTATGTTTTCAGCTGACTGGTGCCCAGATTGCCGTTTTGTAGAGCCTTTTCTGCCTGAACTGGAAGCGAACTTCCCTGAATTCACTTACTACTACGTAGACCGCGACAAGTTTATTGATACGTGTGCAGAGTGGGAAATTTACGGGATTCCAAGCTTTGTGGTGTTTAATGAAGGAAAAGAAGTAAATCGTTTTGTGAGCAAAGACCGCAAAACAAAAGAAGAAATTGAACAGTTTTTAACTGACTCTCTCGCTAAAGCGTAAAGGAGGACATCGGTTTGAAAATGACCTCAAGGAAGCTGTCAGATATACTGAAACAGCGCCTTCAGCACGAGAATCGTTCCTTTCTGTTTGACAGAGAGAAAGACACCCTTCGTGTTGAGGATCAAACGACCAAAAAGGGCATTACGCTCGACCTGCCGCCGATTATTGCAAAATGGGAACTGAAAAAAGAAGAAGCCATTGATGAGATTGTGTACTATGTCTCCGAAGCAATGACGGCAATGGAAGGGAAGGCTCAGGAAATAACCGGAAAAGAAAGCCGCATTTATCCGGTTATCCGCTCGACTTCTTTCCCGGACAAGTCCAGCGAAGATATTCCGCTCATTTATGATGATCATACCGCAGAGACAAGAATTTATTACGCGCTTGATCTTGGGAAAACCTATCGTTTAATTGATCAGCGCATGCTTGAGAAAGAAAACTGGACAAAAGAGCGGATCAGAGAGACGGCTGCATTTAATCTCCGTTCCCTGCCGACGGTTGTCAAAGAGGATACGGTTGCCGGCAATTACTTTTATTTCTTCAGGGCAAACGACGGTTACGACGCCAGCCGCATACTGAACGAAGCGGTTTTAAATGAGTACAAGCAACGTGCAGAAGGTGAGCTGGCAATCTCTGTTCCGCATCAGGACGTTCTGATTCTTGCTGACATCCGGAATGAATCGGGGTATGATATTCTAGGACAAATGTCGATGAGCTTCTTTGCAGGCGGCACCGTTCCGATTACGGCCCTTTCATTTTTGTACAATGAAGGAAAGCTGGAACCGGTGTTTATCCTGGCGAAAAGCCGTCCGAAAAAGGATTAGAAAGGATTTTTACTTATGAACGCTTTTTATAATAAAGAAGGTGTGGGAGACACGCTCCTGATCTCTCTTAAAGATGTGACACGTGAACAAATAGGCTATGAAAAACACGGTGACGTCGTCAAAATGTTCAATAACGAAACAAAGGAAACGACGGGCTTCAACATATTCAATGCGTCTTCTTACTTGACCATTGATGAAAACGGCCCTGTTGCGCTTTCAGAAACATTTGTGCACGATGTGAATGAGATTCTAAGCAGAAACGGCGTTGAAGAAACATTAGTCGTTGATTTATCTCCGAAGTTTGTTGTGGGGTATGTGGAATCAAAAGAAAAACACCCGAATGCGGATAAACTAAGCGTATGTAAAGTCAATGTAGGAGAAGAAACGCTTCAGATCGTCTGCGGCGCGCCTAACGTTGACCAAGGCCAAAAAGTTGTCGTTGCCAAAGTGGGCGCCGTGATGCCGAGCGGACTTGTGATTAAGGATGCAGAGCTTCGCGGCGTTCCGTCAAGCGGAATGATCTGCTCAGCAAAAGAGCTCGATTTACCTGATGCCCCTGCAGAAAAAGGAATTTTGGTGTTAGAAGGAGACCATAAGGCGGGAGACGCATTTCAGTTTTAGACTCCCATAAATCCGACCCAAAAAACGAATCATGTGAAAAAAGCCGCTAAGCCCTTGTTTAGCGGCTTTATTTTGCTGATAGCTTAATCTTTTCTGGGCCGACCAGCAATGGTATACTAAAAACCGTCCCAGAAAACTATAAGGGAGTTAGAGATAAATTATGAGTTGGCTTCATAAATTTTTTAATTTGTTTTTAGGCGAGAGCGAAGAGAATGCTGAACGGGAGAACAAACCTGCTCAGATTTCGCAGCAACAAGAAGTACATCATCCTGAAGGACAATTAAAAAGATTGGAAGATCCTAAAATATATTATGAATATCCAAAAGGCAAGTTCCGTTTTCCAATCGTGCCTGATGGATACAAAAATCAAGACTTGAGAAGGCGCCGTGCACCATCGGACGAACCGAAACCCGCGCCTCGTCCAAGCGCCGCTTCATACAGAGAACGTCCTAAAGATGAAAAAGAGCAGCATACATATCAAACATCAGAGCCGGCGAAGAAACCGTTTAAACCGACAAATATCCCTTCGCCTATATATGGATTCAATCAAAAACCATCCGTCAAAAAGGATGTGCCGAAACAGCCTTCTGAAACATTGAAGGAACCGGACAAATCTGTAAAAGAGAAAGTAACACTGCTGTCAGAAGAGATTGAACGTGAACGCAGCTATCCTGCTCCAGACAGACCGGTACAGCAGGTGAAAGAACGACCTTTACCGGATAGCCAATTCGAAGAACACAGAACGCCTGCAGGGCGTGAAGAAGGGCGGGCGCAGCGCCCAGCCGAAGGACGGTCAGACAAGAGAGTGCCATCTGCTGCCGACATTCAGCAGCGGCCAGAAAAAGACTCGCCTTTCTTCCCTGGGGGACAAAATGAAGAGCAAACAGCACCTGAGACATTAGCAGATGCGGTGACTGAGGCAAAAGAAGTAAGCCATGAAGACAACA
>NZ_JALAYA010000001.1:0-229707 GCF_026796395.1 Bacillus sp. T17B1 | reverse complement strand
GAACAAAGGGAACAACAGCCAGCGGAATTGGAAGAGCCTGTGTTCCAGGGTGAACAAAATGAAGAGCAAACAGCACCAAGGTCTCTGACAGAGGCAATATCTGAGACCGAAGTATCTGAAGAGCCGTCTGACAGCTCAGTAAACAATCGTCATGAAATCGCGGCAGAAGCTGCTGAGACCCGATCTGTTCAAGAAGAGCAAGTGGAAATTCAACAAGAAGGGCCTTCCTTATTTGCTGATCATGAGCATTCAGCATCTGAGATTCTGACACAAGCAGAAACTAATGCGAATGAATCAGAAGTGCCATCAGAAGACAGCTTAGTAAATATTCAGACCGATATTCCGGGAGAAGCTGAGGATACGAAGATAGATGTTCAGCCAGAAAGCCAGACACAATCGGTGCAGAATGACAGCCGGGAGCAGGGTTCCAGATCGTTTCCTGCAGCCCATGAAAATCGGCAGGAAATCCATGCGAACGAAACACATGCAGCCATAGAGAAGCCGCAAAAAAGGCCTGTCATGCAGGAGAAACGGACTGAACGAAGCGCATCTCCGCAAAAAGGGCCGTCCGTTCCTTTTAATGTCATGATGCTGAAAAGGGATACGCATAAACAGCAAAAAGCAGAGGAGCGCCGCGGCAGCTATGTGTTTCCGAATGTCGCACTGCTTGATGTTCCGCCAGCACAAGTTCAGGATGATACTGCTTGGATTGAAGAACAGCGTCAGCTTCTTGATTTGACTCTGAAAAATTTCAATGTCCGCGCCAATGTTGTCCATGTGACCCAGGGACCGTCTGTCACAAGATTTGAAGTGCATCCTGAGCCAGGCGTAAAGGTGAATAAAATCACCAACTTATCTGATGATATTAAACTCAGCCTGTCCGCAAGAGATATTCGGATTGAAGCGCCGATTCCGGGGAAAAACACAATCGGAATTGAAGTGCCGAACCGCTCGAGCAAGGTGGTTGATTTGCGCCAAATGATTCGCAGCTCAGCCTTCAGGACAAGCAAGTCACCGCTCACGGCTGCGCTGGGATTGGATATCTCAGGAAACCCTGTCGTCATCGACTTAAAGAAAATGCCGCATGGTTTGATTGCGGGCGCCACTGGCTCGGGAAAAAGCGTTTGCATCAATACAATATTAGTCAGCCTGCTGTATAAAGCCGATCCGAGTGAGGTAAAAGTGCTGCTGATTGATCCGAAAATGGTAGAGCTGGCTCCTTACAACAAAATTCCTCATCTCGTCAGCCCAGTCATTACAGACGCCAAAGCGGCTACGGCTGCGTTAAAGTGGGTCGTTGAGGAAATGGAGCGGCGCTATGAGCTGTTTGCCCATTCAGGTGTTCGCGATATTGACCGCTTTAATCAATTAACCGCTGATCATCACACGGGCGAAAAGCTGCCGTATTTAGTTGTGGTTATTGATGAGCTTGCTGATTTGATGATGGTGGCTCCAAATGATGTGGAAGAGAGCATTGCGCGGATTGCCCAAAAAGCCAGAGCGTGCGGAATTCATCTGCTTGTCGCAACTCAGCGGCCGTCAGTCGATGTCATCACCGGCCTGATTAAGGCGAATATCCCGACGAGAATCGCATTTTCTGTCTCAAGCCAGGTTGATTCCCGAACGATCATTGACATCGCCGGTGCAGAAAAGCTTCTCGGAAAAGGGGATATGCTCTTTTTGGAAAACGGCTCGGGAAAACCTGTCCGCCTTCAAGGTAACTTTGTGTCGGACCGCGAAATCGACCGTGTTGTTTCCCACGTCAGAAAACAAATGCCGCCAACCTATTTATTTGAACAAGAAGAGCTTGTAAGACAAGGATCAGCCCTGAAAGAAGAGGATGAACTGTTTTACGAAGCGTGTGAGTTTGTTGTTGAGCAAAACAGCGCGAGCACTTCAAGTCTGCAAAGAAGATTCAGAATCGGATACAATCGCGCGGCAAGGCTGATTGATATGATGGAAGCGGAAGGCATGATCTCTGAGGCAAAAGGAAGCAAACCTCGAGAGGTGCTGATCACAGCAAGTGACTTAATAAACGAATAATAAATGTTCATTTTCACACCAAACATGGTATGATAGTGTTTAGAGCATTTAACAGCTATGCCGCTTTACAGCAGGTGCGCATAGACAATTCTTGATATCTAGGTTTAATCGGAAAGAAATAACCGGATACTAAATATAACAAAACATATAAAATACGCCGCTAAGGAGGCTTTTCAGCCGCCGCGGTCGCAAATTGAAATGAGCGTCATATACTGGGGAGCAGATAGACGTTTGTTGGAGGTACAATTATGACTGTTTATCATTTTGTTGGAATAAAAGGGACCGGTATGAGTCCGCTTGCCCAAATACTTCATGATAATGGATATACTGTCCAAGGATCGGATATCGAAAAATTTATTTTTACGCAAACAGCGCTTGAAAAAAGAAATATCACGATTCTTCCTTTTAGCGCGGATAATATCAAACCCGGCATGACAGTTATCGCCGGAAACGCATTCCCAGACACGCATCCTGAAATTGAAAAAGCCATGTCTGACGGAATTCCGGTGGTACGTTATCATAAGTTTTTAGGCGACTACATGAAAAAATTCACTAGTGTTGCCGTTACCGGTGCACACGGCAAAACGTCGACTACGGGTCTGCTGGCTCATGTGATCCAAAGCGCAAAACCGACGTCTTTCTTAATTGGGGACGGAACAGGCCAGGGAAATGAAAACAGCGAATACTTTGTGTTTGAAGCGTGTGAATATCGCCGCCATTTCTTAAGCTATCAGCCAGACTACGCAATCATGACAAATATTGATTTTGATCATCCTGATTACTTCTCAAGCATTGACGATGTGTTTGACGCTTTCCAAGAGATGGCTCTTCAAGTCAACAAAGGAATTATTGCCTGCGGAGACGATGAGCATCTGCCGAAAATCCATGCCAACGTACCTGTTGTATATTACGGCACGGGGGAAGAAAATGATTTTCAAGCCAGAAACATCGTGAAAAGCACGGAAGGGACAACTTTCGATGTATTTGTACGCAATACATTCTATGATACGTTTTATATTCCTGCGTACGGCCACCACAATGTATTAAACTCATTGGCGGTCATTGCGTTATGTCATTATGAAGAAATTGATTCCAGCATCATTAAGCATGCCCTCAAATCATTCGGCGGCGTCAAACGCAGATTCAATGAGAAGCAGCTCGGGGATCAAGTGCTGATAGATGACTACGCTCATCACCCGACAGAAATAAAAGTGACAATTGAGGCTGCAAGGCAGAAATACCCTGATCGTGAAATCGTCGCGGTGTTTCAGCCTCATACATTTACGCGGACGCAGCAATTCCTTGACGAATTCGCAGAAAGCCTGAGCGGAGCTGACTGTGTGTATTTATGTGATATTTTTGGCTCAGCCCGGGAGAATGCAGGAAAGCTGACAATCGGCGACCTGCAGGGAAAAATTCATAATGCAAAGCTGATTAAAGAAGATGACACATCTGTTTTAAAAGCTCATGAAAAAGCCGTTCTCATCTTTATGGGAGCAGGAGATATCCAAAAATATATGAGAGCCTACGAAAACGTCATGGCATAATAAAAAGCAGTGATCTCACTGCTTTTTATTTATCTGAAGGGAACAGCTTGTTAAAGGATTTTCTTACATAATGAAGAATAATATGTATACAGCCCAGTACACATGTTTATGATTGAAGAAAACGGGTAAACAGCAGTATATCCTGCAGCAAGGAGGTTTGAGATGATTATCATTCTTTATTTAAGCGTTGCACTCATCGCAGTCGCATTTCTGGTATTAGTGATCTACTTGTCTAAAACATTGAAGTCACTGCAGCTGACACTAAAAAACGTCGCATCCACTCTCGAAGGGCTGGAGGGACAAATGAAGGGCATCACAACTGAAACAGCCGAGCTATTACATAAGACCAACCGCCTGGCTGAAGATATTCAAGAAAAATCAGAAAAGCTGAACACGGTCGTTCATGCTGTTCAAGGGGTGGGAACTTCTGTACAGCAGTTCAATACATCCATGAAACAGGCGGCAGGGTCTGTATCGGCATCAGTAAGAGAAAATCAAGACAAGATCAATCAAGTTGTCACATGGAGCCAAGCAGCAATGGAAATTTGGGAGAAATGGAAACTAAGAAAAAAATCAACTCTCTAAGAGAAAAAAATACTATGAGGAGGAATAATGATGAGCAAAGATGGAATTAATAGTAAAGATTTTTTAATCGGAACTCTAATCGGGGGAATCATCGGTGCCACTACAGCTCTTTTTCTAGCGCCTAAATCAGGCAAAGAACTTCGTGACGATCTCGGCAGCCAAGCTGTTGCTTTGCGAGATAAAACTGACAAAATGACAGCAGATGCGAAGGAAAAAGGCACACAATATGTCAGCATCGCAAAAGACAAAACATCTAACATCACACAGCTTGTAGCAGATCAGTCAGGGCAGATCATGAACAAGGTCAAGGATTTAAAAGACCGTTCCAAATCTGAAAAAACAGATTCAACAACTGATATGCAAGAGATGAGAGAAGAAGTGATGCAGGCGGCCGATGAAACAAAAGATCAAGTCCTCCAGACGAAAGAGGATGTAAAAGACGAACTGAAAGATGCACAAAAACAGGCTGAGCATATCAATCGCTGAGCAGGGAAGGAAGAGCTTGAGTCATGGCAAAACAGCTTATTCAATCTGAAGAAGAATTCAAACGGATTGCAGAACAGGAAGGCACCTTCGTCTTCTTTAAACACAGCATCACATGCCCGATCAGCCAGGCAGCATTTCATGAGTTTGATGCCTTTGCAAATCAGCATGAGGATGTGCCGGCTTATTACCTGCAAGTACAAGAAGCTCGGCCGCTGTCAAATTTCATCGCAGAAACATACAGCGTAAAGCACGAAAGCCCTCAGGTTTTCGTCATCCAAAACGGCGAGGTTAAATGGCATACCTCACATTCACAAATTACAGAAGCGGCTATTGAGCAGCATTTGTCATAAAAAAAGCGTCCAGATTATAATCTGGACGCTTTTTTTTGAAAAAACTCTTGAACATTGCCCTCACATCATGTAGGATTACTTCATAGATTACTTTATCGCTTAAAAGCGTTTTGGTAATAAAGCGGTGTTTTTATAAAATTTTTTGTATTTCAGTATTTCCATTTGGAATTACTTATAGTAAGATGCATGATAACTACAAAATAAAAAGTGAATGTGCAGGGAAAGGATGAAAAAAATGAGCAACACAGAGTTAGAGCTTTTAAGGCAGAAAGCAGACGAATTAAACCTACAAATATTAAAATTAATCAACGAACGCGGAAATGTTGTAAAAGAGATCGGTAAAGCGAAGGAAGCACAGGGTGTTAACCGATTTGACCCTGTCAGAGAACGCACAATGTTAAACAACATCATTGAAAACAATGACGGACCGTTCGAAAATTCTACCATCCAGCACATTTTTAAAGAGATATTTAAAGCCGGTTTAGAGCTTCAGGAAGAAGATCATAGCAAAGCGCTGCTTGTCTCCCGTAAGAAAAAACCTGAAGATACAATTGTAGATATCAAAGGTGAAAAAATCGGAGACGGCCAGCAAAGATTCATTGTCGGCCCATGTGCGGTAGAGAGCTACGAGCAGGTGGCTGAAGTGGCTGCAGCTGCGAAAAAACAAGGAATTAAAATTTTGCGCGGAGGAGCCTTTAAGCCTCGTACGAGCCCATACGATTTCCAAGGTCTTGGTATTGAAGGCCTGCAAATTTTAAAACGTGTAGCGGACGAATTTGATCTGGCAGTGATCAGTGAAATCGTAACTCCGGCTCATATCGAAGAAGCGCTTGACTACATTGATGTGATTCAAATCGGAGCGCGGAACATGCAAAACTTTGAATTGCTGAAAGCGGCCGGCGCAGTGAAAAAGCCAGTGCTTCTGAAGCGCGGACTTGCTGCAACGATCTCTGAATTTATCAATGCTGCTGAATACATCATGTCACAAGGAAATGACCAAATCATCCTTTGTGAGCGCGGTATCAGAACATACGAAACAGCAACAAGAAACACACTGGATATTTCTGCCGTGCCGATTTTGAAACAAGAAACGCATTTGCCTGTCTTTGTTGATGTTACGCATTCAACTGGCCGCCGCGACCTCTTGCTTCCGACAGCTAAAGCCGCTTTAGCGATTGGTGCAGACGGCGTAATGGCTGAGGTTCACCCTGATCCGTCAGTCGCACTTTCTGACTCTGCTCAGCAAATGGCGATTCCTGAATTCGAGAAATGGTTGAATGAACTGAAACCTATGGTGAAAGTCAACGCTTAATTGAACAATCCAAAAGGCCGCGTCAGCGGCCTTTTTTATGCTTTCTCGTTTAATTAGTTATAAAATCCAAGTATACGTTTTCATCATCTATAAAAACGTGTATAATTTCATGAGAAGTAATTAAATTTGATGAATAATGAAAAATAATGTACACTACTGACTTACGCTTACAAATCATAAACGACATAAATTCGGACATTATGACATTTCTCTACATAAAGTGTTTATGCTATAGATAAGGATAAGTGTATCCAGTAAAAGGAGTGGTTTTAGGATGAGCAATATTACGATCTACGATGTAGCGAGAGAAGCTAATGTAAGCATGGCAACCGTTTCCCGTGTCGTGAACGGCAACCCGAATGTAAAACCGACAACGCGAAAAAAAGTCTTGGAAGCCATTGACCGTCTCGGCTACCGTCCAAACGCGGTGGCAAGAGGGCTGGCAAGCAAAAAAACAACAACTGTAGGTGTCATCATTCCCGATATCTCAAGCATTTTCTATTCAGAGCTTGCGCGCGGAATTGAAGATATCGCAACAATGTATAAATACAATATTATTTTAAGCAACTCCGACCAAAACATGGAGAAAGAATTGCACCTGTTAAACACAATGCTCGGCAAACAAGTAGACGGCATCGTGTTTATGGGCGGAAACATTACGGACGAGCATGTTGAGGAATTTAAGCGTTCTCCAGTGCCGATCGTACTTGCTGCTTCTGTAGAAGAGCAGGGGGAAACACCGTCAGTCGCGATCGATTACGAACAGGCGATTTATGATGCAGTGAAGCTATTGGTAGATAAAGGGCATACAGATATCGCATTCGTCTCCGGACCAATGACAGAACCGATCAATCGTTCGAAAAAACTGCAAGGCTATAAACGTGCGCTTGAAGAATCGAACCTTCCGTTTAATGAACAATTTGTCGCTGAAGGTGATTACACATATGATTCCGGACTTGAAGCGCTGCAGCATCTGATGAACCTGGACAAAAAACCGACTGCCATTCTTTCTGCAACTGATGAGATGGCACTCGGGATTATCCATGCAGCTCAGGATCAAGGCTTATCCATTCCTGAGGATCTCGAGATTATCGGCTTTGATAATACGAGATTAAGCCTCATGGTTCGTCCGCAGCTTTCAACGGTTGTTCAGCCAACATATGATATTGGCGCCGTAGCAATGAGGCTGTTGACGAAACTCATGAATAAAGAGCCCGTTGAAGAGCATATCGTCGAACTGCCGCACCGCATAGAGCTAAGAAAGTCAACCAAGTCATAAGAAAAACAAGAGAGCAAGCTTCACCATTAAGGTGAATTCTTGCTTTTTTAATGGGGAGAAATGATGAAACGTTTTGATTATCTTACACCTGTTGGTTTTGTGTTAGGAACGATTATTATTATTATAGGGATTATCTCGGGATCGGGAGTAAGCGGTTTCCGCTCTTTTCTTGATCTGACCTCTTTCTTCATCGTAACAGGGGGACTATGCGCCGCTGTTTTTATCAGTTTTCCGCCGAGAGAGCTGAAAAAAGCGCCCTCTGTGTTAAAGCAGGCATTTATCCGCCAGGAAGACAATGTGAAAGATCTTGTGAAAACCTTTGTCTCTCTTTCCGATCACGCGCGTAAACACGGGCTTTTATCATTAGATGATCAGACTCGGGAAATCAAAGATCCATTCATGAAAAAAGGGCTGCTTCTAGCAATTGACGGCTGGGATGAAGAAACGATTCGACTCGTCATGGATTCAGAAATCGCAGCAATGGAGGAGCGGCACCGCAAAGGACGGCGTGTTTTTGAAAAAGCGGGGGAATTCGCTCCGGCATGGGGAATGATCGGAACACTCGTCGGGCTCGTGCTGATGCTCAAAAACTTAAATGATCCACATATGCTTGGACCGAATATGGCCGTCGCACTTCTGACGACCTTATACGGTTCATTACTGGCAAACATGGTCTTCAACCCGATTGCTGCTAAGCTCGAAGAAAAAACAGAAAGTGAAATCTTTATCAAGCAGGTAATGGTGGAAGGTATTATCGGAATCCAATCCGGAAAAAACCCGCGCAATCTTGAAAGCCAGCTTGTCGTTTTCAGCTCCCGGGAAGAATGGCAAAAACAGCCAAATCAAGCAAAAGCAAAAAAGGGATCTGTACATGAAGCTTAGAAGAGAACGTTTTGATAGAAGGAATGGAAGCGGGAAAAACAGCCATTCTTCCTCGAGCTGGATGGTCACCTTTTCAGATTTGATCACTTTGATCCTTGTTTTCTTTATTTTACTTTTTTCCATGTCCCAAATTGATCTGCAAAAATTTAAAGCGGCAGTTGATTCGATCCAAAAGGAAGGCAGCGGACTCCAGCCGGACCAAACGTCCATAGAAAAAAAGGCTACCTCGCCAGCCGGTGCGAAGAAGCAAGAGAATCAGCAGGATCAGCTTCTCAAGAAAGTAAATACATATATAAAAGACAATCATTTGAAGGCCCAAATGACAGCCAAACGGGATGAACGCGGTGTCGTGCTCGTTCTGCAGGAGGCTGCACTGTTTGATTCAGGTGAGGCAAAGGTGCTGAAAAATGCTGAAACACTTCTTCACCAAATCGCTGTTTTTCTTCAAGTAATTCCAAATGACATTCAGGTGGAGGGCCATACAGACAGCCGAAACATTTCGACATACCGATATCCGTCTAATTGGGAGCTGTCGGCAGCGCGGGCGAGCGGAGTGATTCAATATTTCACATCAAAAGAAAAACTTCCCTCCAAGCGCTTTATCGCTGTCGGTTATGCAGATACAAAGCCTGTAAAGGATAACAAGACAAACGAACATATGAAGGAAAACCGGCGTGTGGAAATTGTCATCAAAAAATAAAAAACGACCTCTTCGTAAAGGTCGTTTTTTATTTTGTTCTTTGCTGCTGCTGCTCAGATCGTATTGCATATAATGCTTTTCTGACAGTTTGTGCATTTTTTTCTGTAATTTCTGGCTTGCGGGGAATCGGGGGATATAAATCGGCAGGATCGCTCCAGCTGGACGGAAGGGTGACGGGGCATTGTTTTTGCCATTTAGCGATCCAATCCTGCGGGATATCGTTTCCTGGATCAATTCCCTTCATCTCAAGCCATATTCTGGCCCAGGCACGGGGCACGACACGCCAAATATCATAGCCGCCGCCTCCTACTGCAATCCATCTTCCTTCGCAATACTGGTGCGCTAACGTGTGTGCAAGCCGGGGAATTTCTTCGTATATGTTGATTGTTGCAGATAAATGCGTCAGCGGGTCATAGTAATGGGCATCGGCGCCGTTTTGGCTGATAATGACATCCGGCTGGAAATAAGCGGCTACTTCAGAAGCCGCTGTCTGGTAAGCCTCAAGAAATGAGTCATCCTCTGTAAAAGCGTCAAGCGGGATATTAAAGGAATACCCATATCCTTTTCCGCTGCCTTTTTCCTGGATTTGGCCGGTTCCGGGGAATAAATACCTTCCTGTCTCATGAATGGACAGCGTGCATACGTCAGGATTATCGTAAAATGTAAATTGCACACCGTCTCCATGGTGGGCGTCCGTGTCAATATAAAGCACTCTGGCTCTGTATTTTTTCTGGATATATTGAATCGCCACAGCACTGTCGTTGTATATGCAAAACCCCGAAGCTCTCCCCCGAAAGCCGTGATGCAGGCCCCCTCCAAGGTTGGCGGCATGCAGTGCTTGTCCTGACATCACCCAGTCTGCGGCCGTTAAGGTCCCGCCGACTAAGAGTGATGCCGCTTCGTGCATGCCGGCAAAGACAGGTGTATCTTCTGTGCCGAGCCCGTAGCTTTCTCCTTCTTCAGCGGGAAGTTTTCCCGCGCCCGCAAGCTTGACCGCCTGAATATAATCGTCCGTATGGACAAGGGCCAGCTCCAGTTCTTCCGCGAGTCTGGGACTGACAATGTCTCCGTCATCAAAAGCATTGATCGTCTTGAGCAAGTCGTAAGTTAACAGAACCCGCTGCTGATTAAATGGATGTTCCTGATGAAACATATAGGTTTGATACGATGGAGAATAGATAAATACACTGTCTCTCATAGCAAATCCCTTTGCTCTGAAGGCCATATGACATGGTGCCTATTTCTTTGTAATGCCTGCAAAAACGGCAGCGGATTCATCGTTTTTACACGGAAGACAAGCACTTTTACACCGGGATCATCATGCGGATAAACAAGCACGCTTAATATTTTCACTTGAAGGTCTTGGCAAAGGCTGCTGATCTCCGCGAGGCTTTTGGTGATGTCGTTCACTTTTATTTCGATTTGCGATCCGGGCTGGTCAGCGCCTGTCAATTTGACAAATGTCCGGAGCAAATCGGTTTTTGTCAAAATGCCTACTAATTTTTGATGCTGCACCACTGGGAGACAGCCGATGCCATGCTCGTAGAACACAGCGGATATTTCTTCGACAAAATCTAACGGGTGGGCGCAGACAACATCTTTTTTCATAATTGAATCTACGCTTCGGGTGAGAAATTGGCACCGTTTGCTTTCTTCTTCAAAAATACTCGGGCTGGCCTGTTTCATGTCCCTGTCTGTAATCATGCCGATCACATGGAGATTTTCGTCTACAACAGGCAGATGCCTGATATGGAACTCCTTCAGTTTGCATATTGCTGTTTCAAGCGTATCCGTCTTCGTTAATGTAATGACATCCCTTTTCATGATTTGCTCAACAATCATTATTTTTTCCCCTTTGTCAGTGTCAGTTAATACATATAACGATGATAAAAACGGAGCCTGTCAAATTGTTCAATTGATTCTTGGCTGACGTTTTTTCCGATGCGGGCCATCAGACAGTTTGCAGGGTGGGAGCTGATCTCCGGCTCATCCGTTGCAAACCAGACCAATCCGCCTGCATTCATCATCTTTTCCATCATCTTTCTATATTCCCACACGTCTTTTTTCATCCCTTTTAAATCCCAATGCCAGTAATATTCCGTCGTCATCACGATGTAGTTTTCCATTTGTTCATCCATCATGCTGACGATCAGAAGCGTCTTTCCGACAGAACACCCCCGATAGGCCGGCGCCACCTCAATGGCACCGAGCTCAAGCAAATCCTCCATATTTCCTTCAGACCATCTTTCGAGCGGGTCAGGATATAAATACGTCACATAGCCGACAATGGTTCGGCTGTCTCTGGCAATTATAATGCGTCCTTCGGGAAGGCCTGCAATATCGACTAGCGCTTCATGCTGCTCACGGGGCGGGCGAAATGCGGTTAAATCGTTATGAAACTCGTAACCTGCTAAATCCTCTGGAGAGACAGGCCCTTCTATCAGTAAGGAGCCGGTTGCTGTTTTGATGTTTGCTGAATGGTATGTTTTATGATGTTCCACTGATCCACCGTCCCATCAATTCTTATAAAAATACATGCCTTCTTTAAGAATAACAAATTATAAAGCGTTTTCAATACGGTTTATATTTTAAAAATTGAGAAGAATATGAATATATACTATAATAAATGTGACAACTTCAGCAAAGGGGGATGTTTGGGCATGAATTTGAAAGCGTTACCAGCAGTGGAAGGGGATTATCATTTAAAAAATTATGAAGAAACGTACCGGCATTTTGATTGGGCCGAGGCAGAGAAACATTTCTCCTGGCATGAGACAGGGAAACTAAATGCGGCATATGAAGCGATTGACCGTCATGCCGAATCGTTTCGAAAAAACAAAGTAGCGCTTTATTATAAAGACGCAAACCGGAATGAAAAATACACATTTAAAGAAATGAAGGAAGAATCAAACAGAGCTGGGAATGTGCTGAAACGGTATGGAAATGTGGAAAAAGGGGACCGCGTTTTTATTTTTATGCCGAGACAACCCGAGCTTTATTTTATTATGCTTGGCGCTATCAAAATTGGGGCTATCGCCGGACCGCTGTTCGAAGCATTTATGGAGGGAGCGGTGAAGGACCGGCTTGAAAACAGCGAGGCGAAGGTTGTTGTCACAACGCCTGAGCTTTTAGAGAGAATACCGGCTGACAAACTGCCTCACTTACAGCATATATTTGTAGTCGGCGGAGAAGCTGAGAGCGGTACAAACATCATTCATTATGATGAAGCGGCTAAACAGGAGAGCACAAGACTGGATATCGAATGGATGGACAAAAAAGACGGCTATCTGCTTCACTATACATCTGGTTCCACTGGAACGCCAAAGGGTGTGCTTCATGTCCATGAAGCGATGATTCAGCAATATCAGACAGGAAAGTGGGTCCTTGATTTAAAGGAAGAAGATATTTACTGGTGCACAGCTGATCCGGGCTGGGTGACAGGTACGGTATACGGCATTTTTGCACCGTGGCTGAACGGAGCGACAAATGTCATCGTCGGCGGCCGTTTCAGCCCGGAAAGCTGGTATGGAACGATTGAGCAGCTTGGCGTCAACGTCTGGTACAGCGCGCCGACCGCTTTTCGAATGTTAATGGGAGCGGGAGATGAGATGGCTGCGAAATATGATTTAACCTCACTTCGGCATGTGCTCAGTGTCGGTGAGCCGTTAAATCCGGAAGTCATTAGATGGGGGCACAAAGTCTTTAACAAACGAATTCATGATACATGGTGGATGACAGAAACGGGCAGCCAGCTTATCTGCAACTATCCTTGCATGGATATCAAACCGGGTTCAATGGGTAAGCCGATTCCTGGTGTGGAGGCAGCAATCGTTGACAATCAGGGCAACGAGCTTCCGCCGTACCGAATGGGCAATCTCGCCATTAAAAAGGGCTGGCCTTCCATGATGCACACCATTTGGAATAACCCTGAAAAGTACGAATCGTATTTCATGCCGGGCGGCTGGTATGTGTCTGGCGATTCTGCTTATATGGATGATGAGGGGTATTTCTGGTTCCAAGGCAGAGTTGATGACGTCATCATGACATCCGGTGAGCGAGTCGGCCCATTTGAGGTAGAAAGCAAGCTTGTCGAACACCCGGCCATTGCAGAAGCAGGCGTGATTGGAAAGCCTGATCCGGTGCGGGGAGAAATCATTAAAGCTTTTATCGCACTCAGAGAAGGATTTGAGCCGTCTGATAAACTGAAAGAAGAGATCCGCCTATTTGTGAAGCAGGGTCTTGCAGCCCATGCGGCTCCGCGTGAAATTGAATTTAAAGATAAGCTCCCGAAAACCCGGAGCGGAAAGATCATGAGACGCGTGCTGAAGGCGTGGGAGCTGAATCTGCCGGCTGGAGATCTGTCAACGATGGAGGATTAAAAGGCGACGTTGACACGGAATTTTATTTATGTTAAAAATGATATAGCTTCATATGAAAAGGTAAAGATTGAGACAAGTAGAATATCCTTACGTCCCAGAGAGCTGATGGCCGGTGAAAATCAGCACAGACGGATATCTCGAATACACTCATGAACCGCTTTTGCAAACAAAGCCTGCCAGGCTTTCAGTAGTGAAAGAACGGACCTGATCCGTTATCAGGCAAAGTGATAAGACGAATGTTTTGCATTCTCTTATTAGTAGGGTGGTACCGCGATAATTAATCGTCCCTTCGTGTAAACGAAGGGGCGTTTTTATTTTAATCAAAAAAGGAGCTTTATCTCATGACAAACTTACTTGAAGACTTATCCTTCCGCGGATTGATTCAGCAAATGACAGATGAAGAGGGATTAAATAAACAGCTGAATGAAGAGAAAATCCGCCTGTACTCAGGCTTTGATCCGACAGCAGACAGCTTGCATATCGGACACTTGCTGCCTATTTTAACACTTCGCCGTTTCCAGCTTGCGGGGCATCATCCGATTGCGCTTGTGGGCGGCGCGACGGGCCTTATTGGCGATCCGAGCGGAAAAAAAGCGGAGCGTACATTAAATACTGCTGACATCGTATCCGAATGGTCCCAAAAAATCAAAAACCAGCTGTCCAGATTTCTGGATTTTGATGCTGCAGAAAATCCTGCTGTCATCGCCAACAACTTTGACTGGATCGGCAAAATGAATGTGATCGACTTCCTTCGTGATGTCGGTAAAAACTTCGGCATCAATTACATGCTGGCAAAAGACACGGTCAGCTCAAGAATTGAATCCGGCATTTCATACACGGAATTCAGCTACATGATTCTTCAATCTTATGATTTCTTAAATCTGTACAGAGACAAAAACTGTAAGCTGCAAATCGGCGGAAGCGATCAATGGGGCAACATTACAGCGGGTCTTGAACTGATCAGAAAATCAGAAGAAGAAGGGGCAAAAGCGTTCGGTCTTACCATTCCGCTTGTCACAAAAGCAGACGGCACGAAGTTCGGAAAAACGGAAGGCGGCGCTATCTGGCTTGATAAGGAAAAAACATCGCCGTATGAATTCTATCAATTCTGGATCAACACAGATGACCGTGACGTTGTGAAATACTTAAAATACTTTACGTTCCTATCAAAAGAGGAAATTGAAGCATACGCTGAGAAAACAGAAACGGCGCCTGAAAAGCGAGAAGCGCAAAAGCGCCTGGCAGAAGAAGTGACAGCGCTCGTTCATGGACGTGAGGCGCTGGAACAAGCTATTAATATATCCGAAGCATTGTTCAGCGGCAATATTAAAGAGCTTTCTGCCCAAGACGTAAAAGTCGGCTTTAAAGATGTTCCATCTATGGAAGCTGACAGCAGCCAGGAGCTTTCACTTGTAGATGTATTGGTGCAATCTAAATTATCTCCATCTAAACGCCAAGCCCGTGAAGACATTCAAAACGGAGCTGTTTACATTAACGGCGAACGCCAGACGGAAATCAATTATATCTTATCGGCTGGAGACCGCATCGAAGGCCAATTTACTGTCCTACGCCGCGGGAAGAAAAAATACTTCCTTGTAACTTATAAATAAGAAAAAAATCCTTTGCCGCTAAGGGCAAAGGATCTTTTTTTGTTTAGCGCATAGCAAAGACAGGAAAAGAGTATATTAGATAGGGCAAACACGATCAATCACCACCTTTTACAGAAAGGAGCGCTCACCGTGAATCTCATGTTTACGATTGCAAAAGAAAGGCTGCAGCGGGATTATTGGGAGCAGCAGGCGCGAGATAGTGTTGGCCAGCAAGAGGTAAAAGACGAAACAGACGATAAAAAAACCCCGACCGCATAGCGGCAGGGGTTTTTAAAACGATTAACGAGAGTAGAACTCAATAACGTTATAAACCCTAGTATTGATAGGTTTTAGAGGGCTCTTTTTAAAAACCTCCCTCAATCTTTAAAATTCTTCACACATGTAGCCTCTGTTTTACTTCCTCTATATAATAATCATGCCCTGTCACTTCCTAGATTAAAAATCTGAGCTATCTCTGTATAAATGATCAGAACAGATGTCAATAAGGTTAGATTTTTTAGATTATTCACAAGCTAAAGCGTGACGGTATTTATGGACCTAAGACTAAGGCGAAAATTGAAGGGAAATTGAAATAATAAAAGAGCCTCTCATATATTGAGGGGCTCTAAATTGCAATCCTTCTGATTTAATCTTCCCAGTCTTCATCTTCTTCCCAGTTTTCTTTAGATTCCTCAAGATCCTCCATTAAAAACTCTAAAAAGTTACGGGCCACAGTTCGACCGTAACCCTCTTGATTGTCCCAAAGGATAACCGGACATTCTCCATCATCATCCATTCTGTTTGTATCAAGGCAATAAGAAAATTCATCTATATATTCGATAACCACAATTCCATTAATTAAATCATAGTACTTCCTGTATTCTTCAGTCACTGTAACCACTCTTGCAGTAGCTTTACCATGACCTAGTATATTTACTCCGTAAACTCCACCAGATCCATATTTCTCAAGAAACCATTTATAACTGTTGGGTAACTTAACGTTTAGTTTTTCCTCTATAGCATTAATTTTATCAATGCTGATTCCACCCGTAAAATCGTCTTCTTCTGCATTCTCTTTAATAAATTGCTCAACTTGTGAATAGTTCATTAAAATCACCTCTTACTCTTGATTCTCGAATTGTCTAGCTCTCCATTTCCAATATCTCTTTCTAAAATTATTGTACTGCTTTTCAAGTATTGGATCATTTCTAAAGCTCTGTCCATTTCCCTTCAAGCCATGCAGCACTTTACTATATTTGTTGTGCCAGTTTTCAGGTATTTCAAGCATTGTACCACTCTCTTCTTGGATAAGGTGATGCAAATTAACTTTAGTTCCATCATTAGCGTAAGGAGCATCTCCTTTTTTCATTATCTGAAGATTCGTTTTCCCTGTATCTGGGTCTACTCTGTTAATATCAATGTCTTTCATTGTGTATACTCTCCGGCTTACATCTCTAACTTCACCTTTAACCTTTACTTTGCCGTCTATTTCAACAGCACTGTACTTTTCTTTATTTAACCAAGGAAGATTTATTGCCTTACCTGTAAATGGCTTTCTTGTTTCATCTAATTTTTTAGCAAGCTGAAGTAGCCTATCTTTTGCGCTCACATCGTTGATGACATTATACGGCACACCACCTGCTACAACTACATCTTCACGCATGACAAACGGTTTAATTGCTGTTAGTGGATCAGGAGTTTCATCCAGTTTTTTAGACACTTTTTTGACTGCAGCTTTTCCGGCTGTTTTCACTCCTATTTTAGCAACTGAACCAGCACCTTTTAAAGCAAAGATGTTTACTGCTGCACACGTAATCCAGTGAGCCGTTGATTCTGCGTCTCCGTTCTTTACGTCTCTAATATAGGAGGTTATTATTGCATCTTTAATTGAATTGAACGTGGAATCATAGTGATAAACTGCAACTGCAGAATTAATAAGCATGTCGACAGGATGATTGTGTGCCATATAGTCTAATGTTTCAGCTGTCATATCATAAAGAGCTGTAACAGTACCTTTGGCTCCAGCCATCAACTCACGTGTGTTTTCAATTTGTGTGAAATACCTCTGTTGATCTTTAGTAAGATTCTCAAAACCAATGGTTTTTGCCATTGAGTAAAATTCATCGGCATCCGCATAATCGTAGTTTTTTAGTCTTTTTTTCAGTTTTTCAATTTCTCGTTCTTTTTCTTCCTTCTTCTTAATCGTCAAATAAGCTTCTGTACGTTTTTCAATATCGCCTTTTTTCTTATGTATGTCGCTTTCTCTATACGCTTTGGCATTATAGTGAATAGGTGTAGCATTTTTCCCTTTACCTGTTGATTCTTGAAGTTTTTTAAAATCTTGCTGAATGAATTGTTCGTTAGGCTCTGTTAGTGCATATTCAGTTGTTAAATCATCATCTACTTCTCGAATTTTATCAATTGTTTTTTCACGTTTCTTATCTGCACTGGCAAGTTCATCTTTAAAGTTTTCTGTTGAAAACAAATCAAGTGGTAGGATATCGTCAATATCGTTCAGAATGTCCTTCATTGCTTTCTTCTGTTCGGACATAATAGCCTTTGATTTCTTATATGCATTTGCAAGTTCATGCTCTAAAAAAGACTCCTCGACGTATGCATCTGATAAGCTGGCTTCCTCAACAACACCAGAGATACTTGTAAGGAAAGCAATTTTCATATCGATAAGATCAATCCATTGATCTGTAACACCGACATGATCATGATAAAATGCTTTGATATTGTTTGCACCTTTACCTGAAAACTCGCTGTCATCCAGGTTAGCTACGTCTTTAAATGCTTTTCTGAGCTTAACCATTTGTGATCTGAGTTCCTTGTACTCTTTTGCACGTTTATCCGCTTCAGAAAGTAATGACTTTGCTTCAAATACCTTCATACCATTCTCCTTTTTTCTGACACTCAATACTCAAAATTTTACCATAGTTTAGGAGAGTTAACGGCTTTAAGATCGGACAAATACCAGAAATCCTCCAATAGAAGTAGTTATTTTTACTCAATTCATTGTCCGAAAAAAGACATTTCCTTATAATCGATATACAAGACCTAGGTGATCTGTTCTTTCGCATCCTAAAAATAGGCATATTATCCCTTGAGTTTGATTGCGTCATCACGAAAGCAGAATTGCGCTATGTCGAAAATTTTTTCTATATATTACATTTAATGTTAAAGTTGTGTTAACATTTGTTTGATAATTTAGAATTTTGACAGAAAGAGGGGTTTATTATGAGTAAACTTGCTTCTGAATATGTTGCTAATTTCTTAAATGAATGGTATATGGCCATAAAACAGCAGAATGTTGAGGCTGCTGAAAAATATTTTAAAGAAGTCAAATCTTTATTTGATGACATGGAAGAAGACCAGGAAGTATTGATGTATTACTCTCTACTTGAAGAGAGACATAAAATGATGATGTATCAAGTAAAAGGAACAGACTTTCCAAAGCATTCCTACTTCAACAAAAGACATGCAAGAGAAATTCAAAAAACAGATAACATGATAGAGTACTATTTCTTTTTGTTTGAAGCGTTATTCGAATCCTACAATCGGAACTTTGAGAATGCCATAAGCTTATTTAAAATTGCTGAGAAAAAGTTATCGATTATTCCTGATGAAATTGAAGTCGCTGAGTTTTATTCTAAAGTGGCATCAATGTACATGATGCTCCGGCAAAGTATTGTTTCATTAAATTATATAAACAACGCACTCAACATTTATAAAGGGAATGAAAATTACAAAAGGAAGTATGCAACTGCTCTTATGGTTGTTGGAACTAACTATACAGATCTAGGCCAATTTGATAAAGCTGAAGAAGCTTATTTCCAAGCCATTAGAATTTCAAAAGAGCTTGATGATAAATTTTTCGAAGCGCAAATTCATCACAATTTAAGTATTACATACTCAGCAGCAAACAGATCCCAAGACTGTCTCAACGCACTGAGAAAAGCCATAAGAAATAAAGAGTGGCGACAATCAGTTTATTACATTAACTCTCTTTACATGGCTACCAAAGAGTTATTCCTCATGGGTCAAAAAGATAAAGCTGTATATTATTACAAAAAGGGACAGGAAAATTTAACCCAGAAAGAGAATAAAGTGTATGAGGCTAAAATAAACATCATTTATGCACTTCTTCAAGATAATCAAAACGAAACCATTGAGCAATGTTGGAGTTACATTCATTTCCTTCAAGAAAAGAATGACTTAGACAGTGTTCTTGATCTTTCCTTGATTATCTCTCAGTACTGTGAGGAGAAAGAATGTTATAAGGATGCTCTTGAATTTTCTAAGCGAGCTATTTTAGCCGAAAAGAAAATGAGGCAGTTGGAGGGAATAGGATGAAAAGATTAATACTTCGTGTATCTGTTACAGCTATTATCTTAAGCGGGTTAGCTGCTGGCGCTAGTTTGTTTACTCAGTCAGACATTCAATTTAGTGAAAAACCAGTCGGAACTGATATCCAAATTGCAGAGAGACCGGTTGGAACTTAATAAAAAGTGAGGGGCATAAGATGACAAAAGGCGTTAAAATAACGTTATGGAGCATCCTAGCCGTATTCATCGTGTTAGCAATAATAGGAGTTGTATCTTATTATCAGACTCCGTCAGCGTAAAAAGCAGATCTCTAAAGTGCAGCCCTATAATGGGCTTTTTTGTTTTAGATAAGAACTTAGGTTACTAAGTGCGAGGTGAAAAAGATGAGCAAAGAAATAAATACAAAAGAGCTTGATAAGGAACTAAAAAAGAGTGCTTAAAATGTTGATGATGTATTAGAGGTTTATGAACAGCATGAAGGCGAACCTAATATTAAATCTGGTGTACCTTGTCCTTCATGTCAAAAAAAATCAACTAATTATGTTTGTAACTGGAATGGGAACAAGCATGTACACTTTATTTGTGAATGTGGCCATCGAGTATACCAATGAAAAAGTTATTATATGAAAGGGGAGAAGCGTCCGTCCAAAATTTTTTATGCCTCCAAACCTCCCCCAAACCTCCCCCAAATAATTATGGAAGAATACACAATTCTACATAGCAGAATATAAAAGAAAAACCCTAGAAACGTTGATTTATCAAGGTTTCTAGGGTTTAGGTGAATGCTCTTTAAAGAGCACTTCAATTAACGAGAGTAGAACTCAACGATAAGCGCTTCGTTAATTTCCGGAGCAAGTTCAGAACGCTCAGGAAGACGAGTGAAAGTACCTTCAAGCTTTTCAGCATCGAAAGTAAGGTATTCAGGAACAAAGTTGTTCACTTCAACAGATTCTTTGATGATAGAAAGGTTTCTTGATTTTTCGCGAACACCGATTGTTTGACCAGGTTTTACTTGGTAAGACGGGATGTCAACGCGGCTTCCGTCTACAAGAATGTGACCGTGGTTAACCAATTGGCGAGCTTGACGGCGAGTACGTGCTAAACCTAGCTTGTACACAACGTTATCAAGACGAGAATCTAAAAGAATCATGAAGTTTTCACCGTGTTTACCAGCTAGTTTGCCAGCTCTGTCAAACAAAGTGCGGAATTGGCGTTCGTTTACACCGTACATGTGACGAAGCTTTTGCTTTTCTTGCAATTGCAAACCGTATTCTGATAATTTTTTACGTTGTCCTGGACCGTGTGGACCTGGAGCGTAAGGGCGTTTTTCTAATTCTTTTCCTGTACCGCTAAGAGAGATTCCTAGACGGCGGGACAGTTTCCAAGATGGACCTGTATAGCGAGCCATAATGTGACTCCTCCTTTGGTTTTATTTTTGTGGAAAATAAAAACCGTCTGCTCTATTCGACCATGTACATTTTGTTTTCATGTATCCTCGCTCCAGCAGCAGAGAGTTACACGATACACCTTATGGATAAGGAACAAAATGAAAACATAGAAGCTGAACAAAAAGGCTGCAATATTTCACACAAAGGTCATTATATAATTTATTTGTTTTGAAGTCAACCATTCCTTCATTATTGCTTCGCCGTTTATGATATAATGAACAAAAATTAGTGGTAAACTTTTAGGTGATAAAAACATGGTAGAACAAACAAAAGCACAATTATCCGCCTTTCATTATCATATGCTAGATTTTTTATTAACCAAATCTGAAAAAGTCACATTCACCGACTCATTCATATGGCTGACTTCGGCTATTCAAACCTACTTTTCATCCCTTTGCGTTTCGCTTACACCGTCACTATCTGACTCTGCTGAAAAACTGGCAGATGATGAGTTGTATTTTTCCGCTTCGAAAATAAACGCTAAATTTTATATGATTAAGGACGGCTCCGGCAGGCGCTTTCATCTTACATGCAGACAGGATGGAGAGGTCCCTGAAGGGCTTCCGGACCTGATTGCTTCATTTTTAAACCAGTCAATGAAACAGGAAAGGCTCTATATCCAAACGATCTATCAAAAAAAGATATACAAAATGACAGAGCTGTTCCATTCACTGCTTGATCAGACAGAGGTGCTGAAGCAGCTTTTAGAAAGCTTGACCCGCACGTTCTCTCCTTTTGAGTTTTCATTATTTATTTCGCACGACCAAGATCAATGTTTAGGTGTTCCTGCAAAAGAGCTGTATATGGAAGGGGAAAATTCCGATTCCTTTGCTCTCGAAGTGTTTTTGTCCGGGGATATTTTGCGGAAGAATGAATCAGCCGCCTACATTCCGATCAAAGGACAGCAGGGAACATATGGGGTGTTGATGGCTGAAGGAACGGACGGCAGTTTCATTACTGACGTCTACCTTGATGAAATGTCACTGTTAGCAAACGCGGCGGGAAAAGCATTTGAAAATGCCCAGCTCTATGAACAATCCAAAGCAAGCATCGCAAATTTGGAATTGATCAATGAAACGACACGCCGCCTGAATCAACGGCTGACACTGACCGATACAATGAATGATCTGGCTGTGAGAATGGCAGAATCATTTCAGGCAGAAGAAGTGGGTTTTTTTCATATAGACCATTTTGAAAAGCTAACATTGCTCCCTGGCAGCACAGCGTTTTTTAAAGAAGCGAAACCATCTGATTTTTATGATGAGTTGAAAGAAAAGCTGTATGAAGGTGAAAAAGGGGTTTTTATCGGAAATGGCCGGTCTGTTTTTGGGAAGGCTGGCTATGGATCGCTGATGGCCGCTCCGATGATTGAGAATGACCGGCTTTTAGGCTTTGCGGTTTTATTAAAACAGGAACTGTACGCTTTTACATTTGAAATGTACAAGCTGTTTCAAGCGCTAATTCATCATGCAACGCTGGCTGTAACCAATTCAATGCTCCGCGACCGCCTTGAGCATCTTGTGAAAACAGATCAGCTAACGGAACTGTATTCAAGGGTATATTTAGATGAAAAAATTCAATACAGCATGAAAATCCACCAAAAGGGTGTCTTTATTCTAGTAGATATTGATAATTTCAAGAATGTAAATGATACGTACGGTCATCAGACTGGCGACGAGATTTTAATTCAAGTCGCAACGGTAATTAAAAGCAACATCCGAAAGCATGATGTAGGCGCCCGCTGGGGAGGCGAGGAGCTGGCGATTTATTTGCCGAATGTGCCGGTTGCAGTGGGGAAACGGATTACTGAGCGATTGGTTTATGCGGTCAGAAAAAACACGAAACCCGAGGTGACCATTTCATGCGGTATCTCCTGCTGGACTGCAGAAAAAAGAAAGTCTCTGAAAGAGCTTGTGCATGAGGCTGATGAAGCGCTCTACAGCGCGAAACGAAACGGAAAAAACCGCTTGATGATTCACGAATCAATAAAATAAAAAAAGCCCAAAACAATCAGTTTTGGGCTTTTTTATTACTGTGCTAACGCTTTTTCAAGCGTTTCGGCAAACTGTGATAAGTATTTTTCATCAATTTCGTCGAAACGGTTTTTCACTGGGCTGTCGATGTCCAGGACTCCGACGACTTTTCCGCCTACATGAATCGGAAGCACAATTTCTGATTGAGACGCTGCATCGCAAGCGATATGTCCCGGAAACGCGTTTACATCCTCAACACGCTCCACTTTTCCGTTTGCATACGCTGTACCGCAAACGCCTCTGCCGAAAGGAATTCGAACACATGCCGGCAGACCTTGGAACGGCCCTAACACAAGCTGTCCGTCCTCTTCTTTGGCAAAATAGAAACCAGCCCAGTTTACTTCAGGCAAAGAATGATACAGAAGCGCTGAGGCATTTGCATAGTTTGCAATTTGATCTGTCTCGTCTTCAGTCATGGCTTCGAGCTGTTTTAGCAGAAGCTGATAGTCTTTTTCTTTATCTCCAGATTGTTTTTCGACATGGAACATGGAAAACCCTCACTTTTTCTATAATATAAAACAAAGTTCCGGCTTTTCTGCCGGCATTTGTCGATAAGTTCTTACAGGAACAGCGGCCTTCTGCTTGAATAGTACATAAAGGAAGGAGTGAGCCGTATGAAAGTAAGCACCAAAGACAAAATTATTGAATCTGCTGTCATGCTCTTTAACCAAAAAGGATTTTCTGGCACGTCTGTCCGTGAAATTGCAAAGTCAGCTGATGTAAATGTTGCGCACATCTCCTACTATTTTAAAGGTAAAGGAGGTTTGATGGAACACTTAGTTTCAGAGTTTTATGAAGGCTACAGCAAAACGCTTGAAACAGCGGCAGGCAATATCTCTTCCCAAAGCACGCAGGAACAGCTTCTCCAATTGGTTTTCGATATTTTATCCTATCAGCATAATCATCGTCAATTAACTCGTTTTGTCTACCGGGAAGTCACGATTGACTCCACGTTAATCAGGGAAATTATGTCGACATATTTAATGAAGGAAAAGTATATCTTCCAGCTGATCATTGAGGAAGGAGAAAAACAGCGTGAACATCTAACGCTGCCGCTGCCCCATTTTATTCTTCAATTAAAATCTCTCTTAATGATGCCATATCTCCAGCCTCAATATATTTCAGAAGTGCTCTACATGCAGCCGCACGAGCCGTATTTTTATAAAATGTATTTTGAAGAAATCAAAATTTGGATCAGAAGCGTCTTCCGGACAGGAGACGTGGCGCTTATCAATTAGAACTCTTCAAAAACGTCTCATATGCGTATCCGACATCTCCCGCTTGATGGGCATCAGACCCAAACACAAGCGGGATTTTCTTTTGCTTCGCTTCATTCAGCATCCAATCCTCAATATAAATGCCGCCAGCGTACGCTTTTCTTAAGCCGGAAGTATTGAAGTCGAGCTCCATTCCGTTTTCATGTATGGCATTCAGGCACTGAGAAACGAGTCCGCGAATATGTTCAGACATGCTGTATGGAAACAGCTTGATGAATTTTTGAACGAGTGTGATATGGCCGACTCTTCTTGGCTTATTAGAGCCAAGAGGTGCTACAATGGAAGAATAGATGCTGCGGTAATACTGTTCATATACAGCTTCAATGCTCCCGCAGGCTGAAATCAGCTCCTTAAAGGTATGCTCATCATAATCAAGGCACAGATAGGAAGAACCTGCGCGCAAAAAATGAACGGATAGGATGCTGTCATCTAAATATGGCCCGTATGTGTCCAGAAACAATTTGATTTCGTCTTCAAATTCAGCAATATAATCGACCTCAAGCCCCGTCCGTATGGTGAGCTGTCCGCGATATTCATTCTTTAATCGGGAAATTTCATTGATATAGCGCTCCAGAGAGGCTTGTGCCATTGCGCTGTCTTTCAGCGGTGTCGGATCAGTAAAAGAGGGCGGCAATGGGGCGTGTTCGGTAAAAGTGATCGAAGCAAAGCCTTTTTTTAAGGCTTCCTCTGCATATTGCCTGAGTGTGTCATTTGAGCCGTGAGGGCAAAATGGTGTGTGAATATGTCCGTCTCGCTTTTGCATTGGCGTCACTCCATGAAAAAATAGTCAAATCCTGCCGATTTTGCACAAAAAGTTTTTGATTTCTGGTCAAAAAATGTTGGTTACATGGTATCATAATAACAATGAAAACGACAGTTTTTCTCAATACATATCCTGAAATCTTTCTGATTAAATAAAATACCCTGACAGATTAAGGTTAACAGCAAGGGGGCTCATTATGGAGTTTGTCATTGGATTATTAATTGTACTGCTCGCGCTGTTTGCGGCAGGCTACTTTTTCAGGAAAAAAATCTACGCTGAAATTGACCGGCTGGAATCGTGGAAGATTGAAATTCTAAACCGGTCGATTGTGGAAGAAATGTCCAAAATCAAACATTTAAAAATGACGGGTCAGACAGAAGAGTTCTTTGAGAAGTGGCGCGAAGAATGGGATGAGATTGTCACAGCCCATATGCCGAAAGTTGAAGAGCTCCTTTATGATGCCGAGGAAAATGCAGACAAATACCGTTTTAAAAAGGCCAATCAAGTGCTCGTTCATATCGACGACCTGCTGACAGCGGCGGAATCGAACATTGAAAAGATTCTTCGCGAAATCAGCGACCTCGTCACAAGTGAGGAAAAGAGCCGTGAAGAGATTGAACTGGTGAGAGGACGCTATTCAAAATCGAGAAAAAATCTGCTGGCTTACAGCCACCTTTACGGAGAGCTTTATAACAGCCTTGAAAAGGATCTTGACGAAATCTGGAGCGGAATCAAACAATTTGAAGAAGAGACAGAAGGCGGAAACTATATTACTGCACGTAAAGTGCTGCTTGAGCAGGACCGCAATCTTGAACGGCTTCAGTCATACATTGATGACGTGCCGAAGCTGTTAGCTGACTGCAAGCAGACGGTGCCAGGCCAGATTGCAAAGCTCAAGGACGGCTATCGCGAAATGAAGGAGAAAGGGTATAAGCTTGAGCATATCCAGCTTGATAAGGAATTAGAAAATCTGTCCAATCAGCTGAAACGGGCGGAACATGTCTTGATGACTGAGCTGGATATTGATGAAGCGTCCGCAATCCTGCAGCTCATAGACGAAAATATTCAATCTGTTTATCAGCAGCTGGAGGGCGAAGTTGAAGCCGGCCAATCTGTGCTAAGCAAAATGCCTGAATTGATCATTGCTTATGACAAGCTGATAGAAGAGAAAGAGGATACAAAGGCGGAAACTGAGCTGGTAAAGGAAAGCTACAGACTGACAGCTGGCGAGCTCGGTAAACAGCAGGCTTTTGAAAAGCGCCTTGATGGAATTGGCAAGCTGCTCTCATCCGTTAAAGATAAGCTCGATGCAGAGCACGTCGCCTACTCACTTTTAGTAGAAGAAGTTGCTTCAATAGAGAAGCAGATTGAAGAAGTGAAAAAAGAGCATGCCGAATACCGTGAAAAGCTGCTAGCGCTGAGAAAAGAAGAGCTTCAGGCAAGAGAGACGCTCAGCAATTTGAAAAAAACAATTTCTGAGACAGCAAGATTGCTGAAGACAAGCAATATACCAGGCATTCCGAGTCATATTCAAGAGATGCTGGAAAACGCATATCATCATATTCAAGAAACAGTCAATCAACTAAACGAACTTCCATTAAATATGGAAGAAGCCGGAGCCCACTTAAAGCAAGCAGAAGATATCGTCAACAGGGCAAGCCAGGAATCAGAGGAACTTGTCGAGCAGGTGATCCTCATTGAAAAAATCATTCAGTTCGGAAACCGGTTCAGAAGCCAGAATCATATTTTATCTGAACAGCTGAAAGAAGCGGAAAGACGTTTTTATGAATATGAATACAGTGAAGCGTATGAAATTGCAGCAGCAGCAGTTGAAAAAGCCTCACCAGGGGCTGTCCGAAAAATAGAATCACAAAAGACAAAAGAGCATCAATATCAATAACGTGTATATAAAAGGCCGACGCGTGAGTGCTCGGCCTTTTAATGTATTCAGAATATAAAAGCCTTAAAGGCTTTTTCGTTTTTACTCGTTGATATTAGCTGTTTTTTTATTCGAAGCAGCAGCAAGAGAAATCAGATAACCGGCAATGGCTCCAATGATTGCAGGGATAACCCAGCCGAATCCTAAGCTGTAAAGCGGCAGCGATTGCCCGAGAACTTTATTTAAAGAATCGAGCGGAATGCTCGCGGCATTCAGGCCATCAATAATACTGAAAATACCAGTTGCAATCAAACATAGGATATATACTTCACGTCTGCCCTTAAATGATTTTTCAATAAATGAAAGCAAAATGATAACAATTGCTAACGGATAAATAGCTGATAAAATAGGGACTGAGAACAAAATAATATTTGACAGCCCAAAGTTAGAAATAATAAAACTGAACACAGTGACAATCGTTACAACGGCTTTATAAGATAAAGAAGGAATCAGCTTTGAGAAATAATTTCCACATGAAGAGACAAGGCCAATGCTTGTTGTCAGGCACGCGAATAGGATAGCGACGCCTAAAATCATATTTCCTAATGACCCGAACAGGTGCTGTGAAGATTCTGATAAAATTTTGCTGCCTGCACCAAGGAGTCCGACAGATTCTGTGCTTGTTGCTCCTAAATAGGCGAGTGAAACGTAAACCAGGCCGAGTCCCGCTGCGGCAACCAGCCCCGCTTTAATACATACGGAAGCAACTGATTTACGGCTGGTAATGCCTCTCTCCTTAACGGCATTAACAACGACAATTCCGAACACGATAGAAGCAAGTGCATCCATTGTTTTATAGCCTTCTAAAAATCCTTTAAACAATGATTCGGAAGCATACGCTTCAAGCGGCGACTGTATGTCCCCCATCGGCGTCACGATGCTTTTGATGACTAATATTGCGATAACAGCAAGTAATATAGGCGTTAATACCTTACCAATCCTGTCAACTAGCTTTGTAGGATTTAAAGCCAGGTAGTACGTAACTGCAAAGAAAAGAAACGTAAATATAAGAAGCGTGAGCCATGCCGGCATGCCGCCTACAAAAGGTACAGCCGCAATTTCATAAGAAACAGTGCCTGTTCGCGGAATTGCAAACAGCGGTCCAATTGTTAAATAAAGAACGACAGTAAAAATGGTTCCGAAGACAGGATGTGCTTTATCTGCAAGGCCTTTAGCATCTGTACCTGTTAAAGCAACAGCTACAACACCTAAAAGCGGCAGGCCGACACCGGTCACGAGAAAGCCTGTCATCGCTTTCCAAACATTCTCACCGGCTGCTTGTCCAAGTTCCGGCGGAAATATCATATTTCCTGCGCCAAAGAACAAAGCAAAGAGCATAAGCCCAATGGCGATCGTTTCCTTGGCTGATAGTGATGATTTCATAACGTATAAATCCTCCTAATTTCACTTTGGTAGAATATTCTGTCAATTAATTGTCAGATAATATGACGAAAGTAACAAATCTAATTATAGGTGAATGTATGAAGAAGTCAATAGTAATTTTATTTACTTTTTCAGCAGTAATTTGATATGGTAACATATAAAATTAGTTTTGGATTGCTTTCATATTAAAGGAGTAAAAAGATGTTATATTTAGACAATAGTTCAACGACCAAACCTTACGATGAAGTCTTGAACACATATGAACAAACAAGCAGACGATATTTTGGAAATCCCTCATCTTTGCACCGGTATGGAGCAGAAACGGAACAGCTGCTTCAGGCAGCTAAACATCAGATAAAAAGAGCCATAGGCATAAAGAATTATGATATTGTATTTACGTCAGGCGCTACAGAAGCTAATAATATGGCTTTAAAAGGAGCCGCTTTGTCAAAAATAAAAGCAGGCAAACATATCATTGCCACTTCTATTGAACATCCGTCGGTTACGGAATCATTAGAACAGCTTACGGAGTTATTCGGGTTTGACGTCACTTATCTTTCAGTGAACGAAGACGGATTGGTTTCCATTGAAGAACTGAAACAAGCCATCCGCCCGGATACCGTGCTTGTCACCATGATGCATGTGAACAATGAAGTCGGTTCCGTGCAGCCGATTGAAAAGGCAGGAGAAGTGCTGAAAGAGCACTCGAACATTTTGTTTCACGTCGATTATGTGCAGGGCATCTATAAAGTGCCCTTGGCGATTGAAAAGGCAGGCATTGATCTTTGTTCGATTTCCGGGCATAAATTTCACGGGCTGAAAGGGACAGGCGCGCTTATCGTAAAAGAAGGAACACGTCTTATTCCCCTACTAACGGGAGGCTCCCAGCAAAAAGGCATTCGGGCCGGAACGGAGCATACTGCGGGGGCGGTTTCGCTAGCCAAAGCCATGAATCTTGCCGCTTCTGATTTTGAAACAAGGCTTGACACGATGGCTGCAGCAAAGGAATTGTTTATGAAAAGGCTGAGTGAAACCGAAGGCGTTGTTGTCAATACGCCTCAAATGAATAGTGCGCCGCACATTATTAATTTCTCTGTTCCTGGGATTAAAGCAGAAGTGCTTTTACACATGCTCGAGGAACAGGATATATTCGTCTCAACCACATCGGCCTGCTCGGCAAAAGAGCATAAGCCCAGCGAAGTTCTCCTGCAGATGGGCAAGGGAGAGCAAATTGCCGGAAGCAGCATCAGAATCAGCTTAAATTACAGCCAGACAAGCAATGTAGTAGAGCCGTTTATGAACGCGCTCCGTCCTGGCATCAAAAAATTAAAGAAAATGATGAGGTAGAATATGAATTACGATCATATATTAATTCGTTTTGGGGAAATTTCGACCAAAGGCAAAAACAGAAAAAGCTTTATTGAGCGCTTAAAGCAAAACGTCAGACTCGTTTTGAAAGGCTATCCGAACTTAAAATACTTTTCCAATCGGGACCGTATGACGATTACATTAAATGGAGAAGATCCTGAGGCTCTTTTTCCTCATTTAAAGCAGGTGTTTGGCATTCAAAGCTTCAGCCTGGCGATTAAGTGTGATAGCCGTCTTGATGATATTAAGGCCACTGCTCTGCAAGCTGTCGAAAATCAGTATCAGCCTGGTGATACGTTTAAAGTCGCAACGAAGAGAGCGTATAAACAATTTGAATTAGATACGAATCAAATGAATAACGAAATCGGCGGCCATATTTTGCGAAATACAGAAGGATTGACGGTCGATGTTCGCAATCCTGACATCACGCTCAGAATTGAAATCAGGGAAGAAGCGACTTTTTTGACGATCCGCGATGAAAAAGGTGCAGGCGGCCTGCCCGTTGGTTCAGCAGGCAAAGCGATGCTGATGCTTTCCGGCGGTTTTGACAGCCCTGTGGCTGGTTTTTATGCGATGAAACGGGGACTGTCGGTAGAAGCTGTTCATTTCTTCAGCCCGCCATACACAAGCGAGCGCGCAAAACAAAAGGTAATGGATCTGGCAAAATGCCTGGCCCGCTTCGGGGGAAGCATGACGCTTCATATCGTTCCGTTTACGAAAACGCAAGAGCTCATCCAAAAACAAATACCTGAGAACTACACAATGACGGCAACCCGCCGCCTCATGCTTCAAATTGCCGACAGAATCAGAGAAAAGAGAAATGGGCTTGCCATCATTACGGGGGAAAGCCTCGGTCAGGTAGCGAGCCAAACGCTTGAAAGCATGTATGCGATTAACGCGGTGACGCCAACACCGATTTTGCGTCCGTTAATCGCCATGGACAAAACAGAAATCATCGAAAAATCACGTGAAATCGGCACATATGAGACAAGCATTCAGCCGTTCGAAGACTGCTGCACGATCTTTACGCCGCCAAGTCCGAAAACACGCCCTAAAAAAGAAAAAATCGAACACTTTGAAAGCTTTGTTGATTTTGAGCCGTATATTCGAGAAGCGGTTGACAACATTGAAACAATGACGCTTTATAGTGAACAAGAAGCAAACGATAAATTCGCAGAACTCTTTTAAATCGCTCCGGCTCCTGTATACAATTACCAAAGTTTTTCTGTATGAAGCCATGTGTTTTAACACATTCTATACTCACAAGGAGGTGAGACACATGGCACAAAACAGTCAAAACGGTAACAGCAGTAACCAACTCCTAGTACCAGGAGCTGCTCAAGCCATCGACCAAATGAAATTAGAAATCGCTTCTGAATTCGGTGTAAACCTTGGAGCAGACACAACTTCTCGCGCTAACGGTTCTGTTGGAGGAGAGATCACAAAACGTCTTGTATCTTTTGCTCAACAAAACATGGGCGGAGGACAATTCTAATTTACAATTTCACATAATGGCTTAGGAGTGGGGATATCCCCACTCTTTTTCGTTTTTTATGTATAAAAAAGGACCAGCGGCCTATAAAAACCTATGTTTACAGAGCTTGTTTTTAGGCATATCCTTACGGAAAGAGCCTGTATTTATGTATAATGGGTGAAGAAAGTGAGGAGTTGTACGTGTTAAAACGAGAAGATTTAATTGCCCCTATGGAATATAATTTAGTGAATGAAATGGAAAAGTTCAGTGCCACTGGACAAAAAACCGCTCTTCTATGGGAGGATGAGTCAGGTAAGCAAATATCTTGGTCATATGAAAAGCTGATGGAAGAAACAAATAAAATTGGAGCAGCTTTGGCTGACCTTGGATTTAAAAAGGGAGACAAGCTGATTGTAATGGTTCCGCGTGTGCTTGAAGCCTATGCTGTTTATTTGGCTATCCTAAAATCAGGAATGGTTGTCATTCCGTGCTCGGAAATGCTTCGTGCGAAAGATCTTGAATACCGGATTGAACATGCAGAAGTAAAAGGCGCCATCGTCTATTCTGAATTTATCGGCGCTTTCCGTGATGTCACTACGGCTGACAAACTGATTAAACTGTCTATTGGCGAAAACGATGCCGGCTGGAAAAATCTCTTATCGATTGAAGCGGACGGAAGTCAATTCCAAACAGCTGACACAACAAGAGAAGATATGGCTTTCTTATCTTATACATCCGGAACAACAGGTCAGCCTAAAGGTGTTGTACATACACACGGATGGGCATTTGCTCATTTACAAACATCTGCTGGCGCTTGGCTTGATATTTCTGAAAAAGATGTCGTCTGGGCGACTGCTGCCCCTGGCTGGCAAAAGTGGGTGTGGAGCCCGTTTTTAGCGGTACTCGGCAGCGGAGCAACGGGTTTTGTATACCACGGCAGATTCAAAGCAGAAAAATATTTAGAACTTTTAAGCCGTTACAAAATCAATGTCTTCTGCTGTACGCCGACGGAATACCGCTTAATGGCGAAGGTTGAAGGTTTAGACCGGTATGATCTTTCTGCCCTGCACAGCGCCGTGTCCGCAGGCGAGCCGCTTAACCGTGAAGTCATTGACGTGTTCCAAAAGCACTTCGGCATTAAGGTGCGGGACGGGTATGGCCAAACAGAAAGCACGCTTTTAGTCGGTGTCTTGAAAGATATGGATATTAAACCGGGAAGCATGGGAAAACCGACACCGGGAAATCAGGTGGAGATCATTAATGAAGACGGTGAAATCTGCAAATCTGGTGAGGTTGGCGATATCGCAGTTCACCTTAGCACGCCGGCACTCTTTAAAGAATATTACAAAGATCCTGAAAGAATGAAAACACAAATTCGCGGCGATTTTTTCCTTACAGGAGACAGAGCTAAAAAAGATGAGGAAGGTTACTTCTGGTTTGAAAGCCGAAATGACGATATCATTATCAGCTCCGGCTACACGATCGGGCCATTCGAAGTGGAAGACGCGCTTGTTAAGCACCCTGAAGTAAAAGAATGTGCTGTAGTCGCAAGCCCTGATGAAATCAGAGGATCCATCGTTAAGGCGTACGTTGTCCTGCAAAATCACGAAAAACGCAGTGATGAGCTTGTCAAAATACTGCAAAACCATGTAAAGACCATTACAGCTCCATACAAATATCCGAGAGAGATTGAATTTGTGGAAAGCCTGCCGAAAACGGCTTCTGCTAAAATCAGACGAGTGGAATTAAGAAAACGTGAAGAACAGCTCAAAGCCAATAAAAAGGCGTAAAGAAAGAGAGTGAACGTGGATGAAGGCGATATGGCACGGCGGTTTCATTTATACGATGCTCGAAGAAGGCGATTTGACAGAGGCAGTTTATGTCGAGGATGGTGTCATAAAGGGCACCGGCAGCTATGAACGTCTAAAAAAAACGTACGGGTCCCCGGAAACAGAAGAAATCAGCCTGAACGGAGCAGTGATGTTTCCTGGTTTTGTCGACAGCCATCTACATTTGATCGGCCACGGTGAGAAACAGCTTCAGCTCGATCTGTCCGCGCTAACGTCAAAAGAAGCTATTTTGCAGGCTGCCAAAGAAAGAGAGCGACAGCTTCCTGAAGGCGATTGGCTCATTGGAGAGGGATGGAATGAAAATCAGTTTGAGACACCGGACTATTTGGTTAAGCATGATCTTGATCACTTATTTCCAGACAGGCCTGTCTTGCTCAAGCGAATATGCCGGCATGCGATAGCCGTCAATTCTGCTGCTCTTCAAGTGGCAGGGATTACTAGAAACACTCCTGATCCTGAGGGCGGAGTCATCGCAAAAGATGCAAACGGTGAGCCGACCGGGCTTCTGTTTGATAAGGCGCAGCATTTGATTTTGCAGGCTGTCCCGCCAGTCTCCCAGCACTATGTTGATGAGGCGCTTACGGCTGCGATAAAGGACTGCTGGACAAAAGGCCTGACGGGCGGACATTCGGAAGACTTGTCCTATTATGGTGACGTTTCGGTGCCGATGAAAGCTTATGAGAAAGCTGCCGCTAGCGGACAGCATCCGTTCCGCTGTCATTTGCTCGTTCATCACGAAGCGGTAGATCGGTGGGAGCAGCTGGAGAAGCCGTCCGGCCCGTATGTGGAGTTCGGTGCGATGAAAATCTTTGCTGACGGGGCGCTTGGCGGGAGAACGGCGTTATTAAAAGAACCATACCAGGACGATCCGTCCACTAATGGTGTTCAAGTTCATGATGACGAAACCCTTGACAGGCTCATTCGAAAAGCGAGAGAAAAAGGCATGGAAGTTGCCGTTCATGCAATCGGCGACCTAGCTTTTGAAAAAGTGCTGAACGCAATAGAAAAGCAACCGCCCAAAAACGGCCGCCATGATCGGCTGATTCATGCTCAAGTGCTGAATGACGAATTAATCGAAAAAGCAGCACGTATGCCAGTCGCACTTGATCTTCAGCCTCATTTTGTCGCCAGTGATTTTCCCTGGGTGATTGACCGTCTCGGAAAAGACCGGATGAACACAGCCTTTGCGTGGAAAACACTGATGTCTAAAGGTATATTATGCGCGGGCGGCTCAGACGCCCCAATTGAGCCTGTTGACCCGCTTCTTGGCATCCAGTCCGCGGTGCTCCGTAAAAGCAGTCATGAACAGAACGGGCCAAGCTATAATGAAAACGAATGCTTAACGGTATATGAAGCAATTAAGCTCTATACAGAAGGAAGCGCCGGGATCATTTATAAAGAGACATCACGCGGAAAAATTGCCGAAGGCTATGACGCGGATTTTACGGTTCTCAGCGAGGATCCGTTTACAATTGACCCTGCAAAGCTTCATCTTTTAGACATTGAAAAAACCGTAATTAACGGCCAGATTGTATATGAGAAATAATAAAAGGACGGGCGGGTAGCCTGTCCTTTTCATGTTCTATAAAAAAGTGCGTTTTACTTTCTCCCAAAATGAATTGTCTTTTAATTTGACTGTTTTGATTTTCTTGTCAGACAGTTTGATTTCGATTGTTTTTACGTTTCTCGTGCTGAGTGCTTCATTGTCCAACCCGATGATTGGGTGCTCATTGCCGTCTTGTACCACACGAAGGGTCAGCTTTCGGTCAGAGCTGAGGACAAATGGCGAGCCGAGTGTCCGGTAGTTGTTATTGTTGAGAGAAGCAAGCTCAGATACCTGCATGCATGGGAGCAGCGGATCAACAACCGCTCCTGCAACAGATTTGTTATATGCGGTGCTGCCTGTAGGCGTAGAGATAATCATCCCGTCACCTCTAAACGTTTCAAAGTGCAGATCATCAATCAACACGTCCATCACAAAGGTCTTAATGATGCTTGAACGGATGGAAACCTCGTTTAGGCAGTGAAAAGGCCTGGCATTATCCACTGTCACTTCAATCAACGGATATTTTCTGACTTCAATTTGTTCAAACGTCATCGCATCGACCATTTTTTGACGCTCATCACTATGAAAGTCGCAATATAAATGAGCTTTCCCCTTTTTGGTAATACCGACGTACAAGCAGTCGTCACGGAAATTCGTCTTTCTGACTGCCTGCAAAAATGTGCCGTCCCCGCCAATGCTAGCAATGATATTGGCGTCTGAGTGCTGATTCACAACTGTAAATCCATGCTCTTCAGCCAATTGCGCTAAAGAGTTGGCTTGTTCGTTTGTTTCCTGGTCCTGTTTGTGAAAAAAATAAACATTACGGCGTTGATCGGTCATCTCCCATTTCCCCTTTGCTGTCATATTTAAGTTTTTCTGCCATCCAGTATTTGTGATAAAATACCTTTGGCCATAAGTGTACCACGTTTGCCGGCAGCCCGTTAAGCCGGAGCTTTCTCATCACATGAAACATTTTTCATATCGAATCGTATAATGAGAGAGTGTGGGAAAAAGGAGGAGAAAAAGATGAATGCAAAAAGATGGATTGCATTAGTGATTGCCCTGGGAATTTTCGGCGTGTCCATCATCGTCAGCATTTCAATGAGTTTCTTTGAAAGTGTCAAAGGCGCTCAAACGGATCTCGCATCACTGACAGGTGAATCGCATGAAAAGACGCTGGAAAACGGCAGTCTTTCAAGTAAAATTGCCGTATTGGAGGTTAGCGGCACCATTCAGGATAATGGGGATTCAAGCAGTCTGCTCGGATCAGCCGGATATAACCACAGAACGTTCTTAAAAAACCTTGAGCGTGCTAAAGATGACAAAGCGGTCAAAGGCATCGTTCTCAAGGTGAACTCTCCGGGCGGCGGAGTATATGAAAGTGCTGAAATACATAAGAAGCTGGAAGAAATCAAGAAAGAAACTAAAAAACCAATTTACGTATCGATGGGATCAATGGCAGCATCCGGCGGCTATTACATTTCAACGTCGGCTGATAAGATCTTTGCGACCCCAGAAACTCTGACTGGGTCACTCGGCGTCATTATGGAAAGCGTCAATTATTCAAAGCTTGCTGATAAGCTCGGCATTTCTTTTGAAACGATTAAGAGCGGGGCCCATAAGGATATTATGTCACCTTCCCGTGAGATGACGAAAGAAGAAAAGAACATCATGCAATCCATGGTTGATCATTCGTATGAAGGCTTTGTTGCTGTTATTTCTGAAGGCCGCGGCATGTCGAAAGCAGAGGTAAAGAAAATCGCGGACGGACGCGTGTATGACGGACGGCAGGCGAAAAAACTGAATCTCGTCGATGAGCTTGGTTTTTATGACGATACCATTTCAGCGATGAAAAAGAATCATAAAGATTTGAAAAACGCCTCTGTCATCTCTTACGAGGAAAGCTTCGGATTAGGCTCACTGTTTTCCATGGGCGCGAACAAAATGTTTAAGAGTGAAATTGATTTTCTGAATATGAGAGAAATTCTTTCACAATCCGGTTCGCCGAGAATGATGTATCTCTATGCGAAGTAGGAGGGATCAATAATGGACGCGACATATGAAGAGTTAGAGCGCAATGGCATTAAAAGCCCACAAGAAGCAGAGCAGCTGACACACGCCTATGCCGGCTTTTGGGTTCGTTTCTGGGCTTTCCTGCTTGACTGGCTCGTTGTATGGGGATTAAACCACTTACTTGTTTCTCCCCTCTTTACCGTATTGGATCTGCCGAAAACATCTGGTATGTTTACCTTCTCGGCCTACAGTGTGACTACACTTGTTGTTTATCTTGCCTATTTTGCGCTGATGACAAAATTTTTCCGTCAGACGCTTGGAAAAATGGTGTTCGGCCTCAAAGTGGTTTCCGTGAAGCCAGATCATAAGCTGACATGGAGTACAGTGATTTTTCGTGAAGTAGTCGGACGATATATAGATAAGATTTGGATTTTATATATCGTTGTTGCTTTTTCGCCTACAAAACAGGGGATTCATGATTACATTGCGGATACGACTGTGGTGCATGAAAAACTATATCACAATAACCGATAAACCCGGACCTCGTCCGGGTTTATTTTTTTCTGATTTGGCGATAATGCTCCTAGAGGAAGTGAAGAATATGGTATATGTGCTGACAGCCCTTTTTATTCTCATAGGTATCGTGCTGCTTCTTAGAATGAAAGTTCATGTCGCTGCAGAGTATCTTCACACTGATGATAACGACAAATTGACCTTGAAGATCACGACGCTGTTTGGCCTCATACGGATCAAAAAAACAATTCCGGCGATTAAGGTGAATAAAGAGGACGGAACAGTTGATATCAAACAAAAATCAACATCGAAAATAAAAAAAAGCAGCAGCAAGAAAAAAATTTCATTTGATGATGTAGAGCAAAGCATTCATAAAATCGAAATGCTTCTGCATCAGGTCACCAAATTACGGAAAATTAGTGCGTCTTTTCTGGCGCATTTGCATATCACAAAACTCGAATGGGTCACAGTTGTCGGAATTCAAGACGCGGCAGTGACAGGTGTATTATCAGGTGCTGTATGGGGTGTGAAAGGTGGTATCGCTGCAATGCTGTATGACCATCTGGATTTTGTGAATAAACCCGTCTATCAAGTGATTCCATCGTTTCAAGTCCCTGTCTCTAAGACCCATTTCCAGTGTATATTCTTTTTTCGCTTTGGACATGCTATGCTTGCAGCTTTCAAATTCGTCAAATACGGACGGGAGCTATCCGTATTAAAGAAGAATCCGTCGTCCCGAATGACCTCAAAGAATGATTCATCAGTTTAAGGAGGAAGCATATATGGCAGACCATCCCATCCAAGGTTTAATGAAAACAGCAATGGAAAACTTGAAGGAAATGATTGATGTTAACACCATCATCGGAGATCCGGTTGAAACGCCGGATGGAAGCGTGATTTTAACCGTTTCTAAAGTTGGATTCGGATTCGCCGCAGGCGGAAGCGAGTTTGGCGGAAAGCCGGCAGAAAAGAAATCGGAAGACGATGAGACAAGGGAACAAAAACTTCCTTTCGGAGGCGGAAGCGGGGGCGGTGTGTCCATTACGCCGATCGCGTTTTTAATTGTTGGATCGACAGGAATCAGAATGCTTCATTTAGATGAAAATACTCATTTGATTGAGAAAATTTTAGATGCGGCCCCTCAAACCCTTGAGCGCATCCAGCAAATGTTCAAGAAAAATAACAAGAACCAAGGTCAGGGCCAAAATCAAAACCAAATGAACAATATGAATTATTAAAGAAGGTTAACTGCGGCCGCCGCAGTTAACTTTTTTTTGGCATATACTTTGCAGTTTGCAGGAAACTTTACTATGATAGAGACATACATACAAAAGGGAGGAATTATAATGGCTGAAATTACATTTAAAGGCGGTCCGGTTACACTCGTTGGACAAGAAGTGAAAGTAGGAGATCAAGCTCCTGATTTCACAGTGCTGACTAACAGCCTTGAAGAAAAATCGTTAGCTGATATGAAAGGAAAGGTAACGATTATTTCTGTTATCCCTTCAATTGATACAGGTGTTTGTGATGCGCAAACACGCCGTTTTAACGAAGAAGCTGCAAAGCTTGGAGATGTTAACGTCTATACAATCAGTGCAGACCTTCCATTTGCACAAGCGCGCTGGTGCGGTGCTAACGGAATTGACAAAGTGGAAACACTGTCTGACCATAGAGATATGTCATTTGGCGAAGCGTTCGGTGTGTATATTAAAGAACTTCGTCTGCTTGCACGTTCCGTATTCGTCCTTGATGAGAACGGAAAAGTCGTTTACGCTGAATATGTAAGCGAAGCAACAAACCACCCGAACTATGAAAAGCCAATTGAGGCTGCCAAGGCATTAGTGAAGTAAGCACGGAAAAAAGCTCCAGGCTGCCGCCGGAGCTTTTTTCATGGCAAGGAGGAACATATATGCAAAAAGACCATGTAGGTGCGGTTTACGAGCTGTTAAACGAAGCCGCGATCTTGATAAAAAATGAATTGCAAATTTCATATATAGAGGCGCTGGCTGAAGCGGGAGAAATGTATTTTCTTGAAAAAACGGATCAGTTAAAACTGCCTGACGAGAAAGCCAAACAGCTTCAGGCTCTTCTAGAAAAAGCGGAATTCGGCACGTATGAGCACGAGTGGGTTCGCAAAGCTTTTCAGCTTGCCGTCCTAAAGGGACTGAAAGATATCTCCCATCCGAACAGACAAATGACGCCGGACACGATCGGGCTGTTCATCAGTTATCTAGTGAATAAGTTTATGGCGGACAAAAAGGAACTGACGGTTCTTGATCCGGCAGTAGGAACGGGAAACCTTCTGTTCACCGTGCTGAACCAGCTGTCTGAAAAAACGGCAAATAGCTATGGCATTGAAATTGATGATGTGCTGTTGAAGATCGCGTATGCCCAAGCGAACCTTCTGAAAAAAGAGCTTGAGCTTTTCCATCAGGACAGCCTTGAGCCGCTGTTTATCGATCCTGTTGACACGGTCATATGCGATCTGCCAGTCGGCTATTATCCGAATGACGAAGGAGCAGAAGCGTTTGAGCTTAAAGCTGACGAAGGCCATTCCTTCGCTCATCATCTGTTTATTGAGCAAAGCGTCAAGCACACCAAACCGGGCGGCTACCTATTTTTTATGATCCCGAATCATTTATTTGAGAGCTCCCAAAGCGACAAGCTGAAGCAGTTTTTCAAAGATAAAGTTCATATCAACGCGCTTTTGCAGCTTCCAAAATCCATTTTTAAAGACGAGGCTCATGCCAAAAGCATCCTTGTGCTCCAGAAAAAAGGAGAGGAGACAAAAGCGCCAAGCCAAATTTTGCTTGCGAATCTTCCGTCTTTCTCCAATCAGAAGCCTATGCTTGATATGATGGCTCAATTGGATGCGTGGTTTAAGAAAGAAAAATAGATGTTAAATAGCAGCTTAGGCAGCCGTCATGCGATGGATGCTTAAGCTGTTTTTATTTGTGCACTTGAAGACATGACCGGCGAATTGAATTCCGCTTTGAAACACAAAATACAGAAAGAAAAACCGCAACATGTAAGCGTTCGTCAACATGAATTCTGTAGGTAATATGTCTGAAAATAACGACTTCTCGTTGTAAGCGTTATCAATACATAAGTTGACTTGAAATGCCGACATGACAATGTTTAAATGGAAAAGTCAGATATTTTTCGGAGAAGATGATGATATTCACCGGGAAAAAAGTACGAAAACGAAGTTGTTGATACAGAGTATAAAGGAGCGTCAATCATGTCCAAAATTATTGCAATTAACGCAGGAAGCTCGTCTTTGAAATTTCAGCTTTTCGAAATGCCTTCAGAAACCGTTTTAACGAAGGGTTTAGTTGAACGAATTGGTATCGCCGACAGCGTCTTCACGATTTCTGTAAACGGCGAAAAAAATACAGAAGTAACTGATATTCCGGATCATGCGGTAGCTGTTAAAATGCTGCTGAACAAGTTAACGGAATTCGGCATTATTAAAGATCTGAATGAAATTGACGGTATCGGCCACCGCGTCGTGCACGGCGGAGAAAAATTCAGCGATTCTGTTTTATTAACGGATGAAACCATAAATGAAATTGAAGATATTTCTGAATTGGCACCGCTTCACAACCCGGCAAATATCGTTGGAATTAAAGCGTTTAAAGAAGTGCTTCCAAATGTTCCTGCGGTTGCTGTTTTTGATACGGCATTCCACCAAACAATGCCTGAGCAGTCTTACCTGTACAGCCTGCCGTATGAATACTATGAAAAGTTCGGCATCCGTAAATACGGCTTCCACGGCACTTCACATAAATATGTGACTGAGCGCGCGGCAGAGCTTCTCGGCCGCCCGTTAAAAGACTTACGCTTGATTTCCTGCCACCTTGGAAACGGCGCAAGTATTGCGGCTGTTGAAGGCGGCAAATCAATTGATACATCCATGGGCTTTACGCCGCTTGCCGGTGTTGCAATGGGGACACGTTCTGGAAACATCGACCCAGCCCTGATTCCATACATCATGGAGAAAACAGGCCAAACGGCTGACGAAGTATTGAATACATTAAACAAAAAAAGCGGATTGCTCGGCATTTCCGGTTTCTCAAGCGATCTTCGTGACATCGTTGAAGCAACGAAAGAAGGAAATGAGCGTGCGGAAACTGCCCTTGAAGTCTTCGCAAGCAGAATCCACAAATACATCGGTTCATACGCTGCAAGAATGAGCGGTGTAGATGCGATCATCTTTACTGCTGGTATCGGTGAAAACAGTGTAGAAGTCAGAGAACGCGTGCTTCGCGGCCTAGAATTCATGGGCGTATACTGGGATCCTGCACTTAATAACGTACGCGGCGAGGAAGCTTTCATCAGCTATCCGCACTCTCCAGTAAAAGTCATGATCATTCCGACAGATGAAGAAGTCATGATTGCGCGTGACGTTGTCCGTTTAGCAAAATAAATCGCATGAAAGCACATTCTCTTGAATGTGCTTTTTTGTTGATGCATGATAGTGACAGACAGAAAAAATAAAGAGGTGGGCCAATGAGCGTTCAAGAGCATAGACAGGAAGCTCCGGATATCGTTCGGTGCAAAGTCATGACAGTCAGTGACACGAGAACAGAGGAAACCGATAAAAGCGGCAAACTGATGATCTCGTTTTTAGAAGAAGCCGGTCATCATATTGCTGCATATGAAATTGTAAAAGACGAAAAGGATGCTTTGCAGCGGGCAGTGCTTGCGGGCTGCATGGATGAACAGACAGACGCGGTTCTCTTAAACGGAGGGACAGGCATAGCAAATCGAGACGTCACAATTGAGGCCATCACGCCATTGTTTTCGAAAGAGCTGCCCGGCTTTGGAGAAATCTTCAGGATGCTGAGTTATACAGAGGATATCGGCTCTGCCGCAATCATGTCGAGAGCCACTGCTGGTGTCATTCAGCATACAGCTGTTTTCTCGACACCAGGCTCAAGCGGCGCAGTAAAGCTGGCAATGAATAAGCTGATAATTCCCGAACTTGCACATGTAGTCAGAGAAATCAGAAAAGACAAGTAAATGAATAAATACTACGAAACTTCACCTGCAAAAATAGGTGAAGTTTTTTTCATAAAAGGCTTGAAAAAAAGAAACGTACTTGTTAAAGTGTATACATACAAAATGTATTTTTATTAAATATAACTTATTTTTATACAAAAACGAAACACGGTTGAGAGGGGATTTTTATCATGTCAGAACAGAAAAAAGTCGTATTAGCATACTCAGGAGGTCTTGATACTTCCGTCGCAATAAAATGGCTTCAGGAGCAAGGGTATAATGTAATCGCCTGCTGCCTGGACGTCGGTGAAGGCAAAGATTTGGCATTTGTTCAGCAAAAAGCGCTGGAAGTCGGCGCGACAAACTCCTACGTGATCGATGCAAAAGAAGAATTTGCACAGGACTACGCGCTTATCTCTTTACAGGCCCATACGATGTATGAAGGAAAATATCCGCTCGTTTCAGCATTATCTCGACCGCTGATTGCGAAAAAACTGGTTGAAATCGCGGAAAAAGAAGATGCACAGGCGATTGCGCACGGATGCACAGGGAAAGGAAATGACCAAGTTCGTTTCGAAGTATCCATTAAATCATTAAACCCTGACCTCGAAGTTATCGCGCCGGTTCGGGAATGGCAATGGTCACGTGAAGAAGAAATTGAATATGCAACAAGCCGCGGTATTCCGATTCCGATCAATCTTGACAGCCCGTATTCAATCGATCAAAACCTGTGGGGACGTGCAAATGAGTGCGGTATTTTAGAAGATCCATGGGCTGCGCCGCCAGAAGGTGCATACGATTTAACAGCTCCGCTGGAAAAAACGCCGGATACGCCCGAAGTGATTGAAATTGCATTTGAACAAGGTGTGCCTGTATCCATTGATGGTGTATCTTACTCACTTTCTGAACTGATTCTGAAGTTGAACGAAATGGCAGGCGCACACGGTGTCGGACGTATCGACCACGTGGAAAACCGTCTTGTTGGCATTAAATCCCGGGAAGTATACGAATGCCCTGGTGCGATAACACTCATCAAAGCGCATAAAGAACTGGAAGATATAACCTTGGTTAAGGAGGTAGCCCACTTTAAACCGATTATCGAGCAAAAAATGTCAGAAATTATTTACAACGGCTTATGGTTCTCACCGTTAAAAGACGCCCTGCATGCTTTCTTAAAAGAAACGCAAAAGCATGTCACAGGCATTGTCCGCGTAAAGCTGTTTAAAGGCCATGCAATTGTGGAAGGTCGTAAATCAGAATACTCTCTATATGATGAAAAACTTGCAACATATACAAAAGACGATGCGTTTGATCACCATGCGGCAATTGGGTTTATCGAGCTATGGGGACTTCCGACAAAAGTGAACAGCATCGTGAAAAAAAAGGAGCAGATTAAAGCATGAAGAAGCTTTGGGGAGGCCGATTTCAAAAAACACCGGAAAAATGGGTCGACGAGTTCGGCGCGTCTATATCATTTGACCGAAATTTAGTCACTGAAGACATTACAGGGTCTCTCGCACATGCTGCCATGCTGGAAAAATGCGGTATCCTGACAACAGAGGAAGAACTGAAAATCCGTGAGGGACTGAATACCCTTCTGCAAAAAGCAGAGGAAGGAACATTGGAATTCTCAGTTGATTATGAAGATATTCATTTGAACATTGAGAAAATGCTTATTGACGAAATCGGATCTCTAGGCGGCAAGCTGCATACCGGCAGAAGCCGGAATGACCAGGTGGCAACTGACATGCATTTATACTTGAAACATCATGTGGGCCACATCATCGAGCTGATTGAGGCGTTCCAATGCGCGCTGATCGAAAAGGCGGAAGCGAATGTCGAAACGATTCTGCCAGGATACACTCACCTGCAGCGCGCCCAGCCGATTTCGTTCGCTCACCATTTGCTTGCGTATTTCTGGATGCTGGAGCGTGATAAGGAGCGTTTTCAGGATTCAATGAAGCGGATTAACAAATCTCCGCTTGGCTGCGGGGCGCTGGCGGGAACAACCTTCCCAATCGACCGTAATTATTCAGCAGAACTGCTCGGATTTGACTCTATTTATGAAAACAGCCTGGACGGTGTCAGCGACAGAGATTTCATTTTGGAGTTTTTAAGCAACAGCAGTATGCTGATGATGCACCTATCCCGTTTCTCTGAAGAAATTATTTTATGGTGCTCTCAGGAGTTTAAATTCATCGAGCTTGACGATACGTACGCAACAGGAAGCAGTATGATGCCACAAAAGAAAAACCCAGATATGGCAGAGCTGATCCGCGGAAAAACGGGACGCGTATACGGTGATATGATGGGGCTGTTTACAATCATGAAAGGTCTTCCGCTCGCTTACAACAAAGACCTTCAAGAAGACAAAGAAGGCATGTTTGACACAGTGAAAACGGTTGAAGGCAGCCTGCAAATCTTCACAGGCATGATCCAAACAATGACTGTAAACAAAGAGGTCATGAAGCAAGCGACAAAACAAGACTTTTCAAATGCGACAGAACTGGCCGATTATTTAGCGAAAAAAGGAATGCCGTTCAGAGAAGCGCATGAAGTAGTTGGAAAACTTGTGTACACATGCATCGAAAAAGGGATCTATTTAAGCGATATGCCGTTTGCCGATTTTCAGCAGGCGAGCACGCTCTTCGATGAAGATATTTACACTGTGTTAGACCCTTACTACGCAGTTGAAAAAAGAATGAGCGCCGGGGGCACCGGATTCAAACAAGTGGAGCAGGCGCTTAAAAAAGCAAAAGCTAGCGTGGCAGAAGGAGTTTGTTAAAATTTCCTTCATAAAATCCCGCCATTATAGCCAACCTACCTCTATAATGATGGGAGGCAGAAGGATGAAAAAAGAACTGGAACGCTATATATATGATGAACAAGAAAGCCAGGAGACAACAAGGCTCATTTCAGAAGCATATCAAAGCGGTTATGTCGATATGCATGATCAGGAGCCTTCATCTTCTGCAGAATAAGCTGTCTGTACAGGCAGCTTTTTTTGTATGTCAAAGTGTAAAAAGTGATATTGAAGGCCTTTTATAGTAAAGTAGAAGAAGAAACACTTTATTGAAAGCGGCGACGTTGCTTGGGAGGTATTCATGTGCGACATGCTTTAATTACTGCCGGTTCGAAGGGTTTAGGCCGCAAAGTGACTGAGACGTTGCTTGCAAAGGGGTATTCAGTAACAGTCAATTACAGACAGGACGAGGAGGCTGTCAGCCGCCTAAAGGAAGCCTGTCCTGATTGTCTTGACCGGCTGCAATTTGTAAAAGGTGATGTCACCAAAAAAGAAGATCTGCTGCGTATTGCAGAGGCAGCCTTAAACCGCTTCGGAAGGGTCGACTTTTTGATTAACAACGCGGGACCATACATATTTGAACGTAAAAAGTTAGCCGATTATACTGATAATGAATGGTACGGAATGCTGGAAGGTAATTTAAGCGCTGTCTTTCATTTATTCAAAGCGGTTATTCCTATTATGAGGAAACAGCAATTCGGACGTATTATCACGTACGGATTCCAAGGTGCGGCGCACGCGCCCGGCTGGCTTCACCGGTCGGCATTTGGCGCTGCGAAAGTGGGTTTGGCTTCTTTAACGAAGACCATTGCCATTGAAGAAGCCGAATTCGGCATAACTGCCAACATGGTTTGCCCGGGTGACATTGTCGGTGACATGAAGGAAGCATCAATAGAGGAAGCCAGAAAGCGAATCGGCAAAGACAAAACGCCGATAGGAAGATCCGGCACAGGCGAGGATATCGCCCGGATTATCGCTTTCTTGTGCGAGGAGAACTCAGACCTTGTGACAGGGACTGTCATTGAAGCCACCGGAGGCCTCAATGTCATTAATAAGAATCAAACAACATAAGTTTTTCAGCTTTTTAAAAAGGGAAAATAAAAAAATGGACGAGGTGAAAGAAATGAAAGTGACATATCACGGACATTCTGTAATCACAGTGGAAACGAAGGATCACCATATTATATTTGATCCGTTTTTGACAGGGAATTCGTCAACGGATGTAAAGCCGGAGGATGTAAAAGCAGACGTTATCTTATTGACGCATGGCCACAATGATCATGTCGGCGACACTGAGCAAATCGCCAAGCAAAACAACGCGCTGGTTGTAGCTCCGAACGAGCTCGCCGTGTACCTAGGCTGGAAAGGTTTGAATGTTCATCCGATGCACATCGGCGGCTCCCGCCAGTTCGATTTTGGAAAAGTGAAACTCACACAGGCCTTTCACGGATCAGCCATCACAGATGAAGAAAACAAAACGATTACTTACACAGGCATGCCAGCCGGTATTTTGCTGACAGTAGAAGATAAAACGATTTTCCACGCGGGCGATACGGCTCTTTTCTCTGATATGAAACTTATTGGCGAATTGAATCATATCGACATTGCCTTTTTGCCGATTGGCGATAACTTTACGATGGGGCCTGAAGACGCAAAGCTTGCCGCTGAATGGCTGCGCGCAAAACAGGTCGTGCCGGTGCATTACAATACATTCCCGGTCATCGAACAAGACCCTGAGGCATTCGCTGACAGCCTGCCGGGCGGAGTCGGAAAAGTCATGGCGGTCGGTGAGACGATCGAGCTTTAAACGAATGAAAACATCCCCTGATTTCTCTGGGGGATGTTTTTTATTTTCTCCGCTCATTGCGTATAAATCCTCCGAAACCTTATAATAAAAGCAGAAGACTGTCCTTAGAGGTGAAACGCTTGGCAACGAAGCATGAACAAATTTTATCGTATATTGATTCACTGCCTGTCGGTGAAAAAATTTCTGTGCGAAGAATTGCAAAGGAAATGAAAGTAAGCGAAGGGACCGCGTACAGAGCAATTAAGGAAGCAGAGAATAAAGGGTTTGTCAGCACGATTGAACGTGTGGGTACAATTAGGATTGAACAAAAGAAAAAAGAGAATATTGAAAAGCTTACATATGCGGAAGTCGTAAATGTCATAGACGGACAGGTGCTCGGAGGACGAGCCGGACTCCATAAGACATTGAATAAATTTGTCATCGGCGCGATGGAGCTGGATGCGATGATGCGTTACACCGCAGCGGGCAATCTTTTAATTGTCGGAAACAGAATCAACGCACACAGACAGGCGCTCGAAGCGGGCGCGGCTGTATTGGTGACCGGGGGCTTTAACACGGATGACAGCATTGTGCAGCTGGCAGATGAGCTTGAGCTGCCGATTTTATCCACAAGCTATGACACTTTTACAGTCGCCGCAATGATCAACCGGGCGATTTATGACCAGCTGATCAAAAAAGAAATTGTCCTGGTCGAGGACATTTTAACGCCTGCTGACCGTACGGTATATCTTTCGCCTAAGGATAAACTTGAAAAGTGGTATGAGAAAAACTTTGAAACGGGGCACGGCCGGTTCCCGGTTGTCGACGACCAGTCGAAAATCCACGGCATCCTAACATCAAAAGATATCGCCGGCCATGACCGAAACGCACCTATCGAAAAGGTCATGACTAAAAATCCTGTTACGGTTATTGGGAAAACCTCTGTCGCCTCAGCGGCGCAAACGATGGTATGGGAAGGAATCGAAGTGCTTCCCGTCACTGACGGCCACCAAAAACTGATTGGCATGATCAGCCGCCAAGACGTGTTAAAAGCGCTTCAAATGATTCAAAAGCAACCGCAGGTCGGGGAGAAGCTTGATGATATCGTTTCAAGGGGATTTAAAGATGAGGGTGATGATAAAGAGGATCAAACGGTTTACGAGTATGAAGTCACGCCGCAGATGACAAACCAGCTCGGAACCATTTCTTATGGTGTGTTTACGACCATTCTGACGCAAGCGGCCAACCGGTTTTTGCGCTCGAAAAAACGCGGCGAGCTCGTCATCGAAAGCATCACCATTTTCTTTTTGAAGCCTGTGCAGATGGAATCGGTCATCGAAGTCAAACCGCGCATTTTGGAGGCGGGCCGAAAGTTTGGAAAAATGGAAGTTGAAGTGCACAGCCAGGGCCATATCGTGTCAAAAGCGATGCTGATGGTTCAGCTGATGGAAAGAAGCTAAGGGACGTTTAAGGCGCCCCTTACGCGTGATCTCTTTCAGCTTCTTTGGCGTGAAGGGGATAGTAATGCCTATAGGCTTTATAACCTGCCCAAGCGCTTCCTGCTCCTATGACGATAAAGATACCGCCAATTACTAACGTTAATACAGAATGAAATAATATCATTTGGTTGAGCCCGTAGAACAGGACCAGTGACCCTAAGGCCATGCTTGATTTTGCTGAACAGATTTCTTTCTCCAAAGATTGCTTAGCCCGAACGCCTTTTACTTTATAGTACACATAAAAGCAGGCTGAAAGCCCAATCAAAAAAACAAGAACCAGCATAAATGAAATCCTCCATCGTAAAAGTTTACAAACCCATTCTATACCAAAACGGGCTTGGTTTTGACGTTATTTTTCTTTTCCGTCGGCAGAGAATGTGATTTAATGAATAAAAACAATAAAGGAGTATCAAATGAAAACAGAACTGATCAGAACCATATCATTATATGACACGATTATCTTACATAGACATGTGCGTCCTGATCCGGATGCCTACGGATCACAGTGCGGACTTACAGAAATCCTGCGTGAAACATATCCTGAAAAAAATATTTTTGCGGTCGGAACGCCTGAACCGTCCCTCTCTTTCTTATATTCCCTTGATGAGGTGGACAATGAAACATATGAAGGCGCACTTGTCATTGTCTGCGATACGGCAAATCAGGAAAGAATCGACGATCAGCGTTATCCTTCCGGCGCTAAACTGATAAAAATCGACCACCATCCGAACGAAGATCAATACGGTGACCTTCTCTGGGTCGATACAAGCGCCAGCTCAGTAAGTGAAATGATTTACGAGCTGTATTTAGAAGGAAAAGAGCACGGCTGGAAGCTGAATACGAAAGCGGCAGAGCTCATCTACGCCGGCATCGTCGGAGATACCGGACGCTTCTTATTTCCGAATACAACGGAAAAAACATTAAAATATGCAGGCGAGCTCATTCAGTATCCATTCTCTTCCTCAGAGTTGTTTAATCAATTGTATGAAACAAAACTGAATGTGGTGAAGCTTAACGGCTATATCTTTCAAAATGTGTCATTGTCCGAAAACGGTGCAGCTTCTGTTTTTATCAAAAAAGATACGCTTGAAAATTTCGGCACAACGGCATCAGAAGCGTCGCAGCTCGTCGGGACGCTTGGGAATATCTCAGGTATTCGGGCTTGGGTGTTTTTCGTAGAAGAAGACGATCAAATCAGAGTTAGATTCCGCTCGAAGGGGCCTGTCATTAACGGACTTGCCCGGAAATATAATGGCGGAGGGCATCCGCTTGCTTCAGGCGCCTCTATTTACAGTTGGGATGAAGCTGATCGGATATTAGCTGATCTGGAAGCATTATGTAAAGAACACGAGTAGAGGGGAGACCCTCTCTCTTAGTGTTCATCTGTGACGGGGATGAACCAGCAGCCAAAATCAGTAAGGTCCTCATAGACTTGGAGATTGTGAGATTGAAGTTCTTTTTTGATGAGGGAAGCGAGTGAGTGTGTTTCGGCATATGCAGAAAAACCTTGTCTGAGCCGGGCTGTTTGATCTTTTGCTAACTGACGGTCACTGTAAACCTCCATTTCCCTTCCTCCTTCCTTTCGCCATTAAGCCTCACATATAGTTTATAAAAAAGAATGGAAAAAAGCGACAGAAGTTTGGAGGATTTTAAAAAAATCCATAATTATGTGGCGAATGATATTTCAAGTTCTACTGTCAATCTTGTATAAATCGTTAATTCCTTGACGGTTGCCTCGTATTTTTTTTCATTGATCATATACACCTTATTTTCGATTGTCCGTTTTAAAAGATCTTTTGTTTGATAGACGCTCTCTATGTCTTTTGTAATCACCTCTGAAATATCATCCTTTACATGCTCCTCGAATTTCGTTTTATCCGGCTGCGATATTTTATATTTATCCCCATTCAGCAATTTAACGCTGACGCTTTGAATCAGCAGTTTTCTTTTATTATCTTCATTCAGTTTATGGAGGTCTTCCTGATAGATTGAAATTTGATTGTTCAAGTCTTTTACATGCTCTTTTTGTTTTTCGATGAGGCTGACCTGCTCCTCTTGGAATGTTCCGTAGGTAAACAGGAAAAAAAACCAGCTGATTACGGCTCCGCACATCATTCCCGCGAAAAAACGCTGCCACCCCGGTTTTTTGTAATGCTGGGGGACCCTCATGAAGAAAGATGCTCCTGAGTCAGCCATGAGATAATGAGCCAGCCGCTTTGCGCGCCGCCCATAGCCGAGATAATCAAAAGAAGCTGCTTAAAGATATCTCTCGTATTGCCTTCAAGAATACCTCGTTCAAAGCTGTATACCGCATCAAAGGTGCCTCCGATTGCTGCGACAAGCGCCCATATCTTTAACCGGTTCGCAAGCTTTGTAATCGCCGTAAGCGGGGCTTCACCTGCCAAATATGCTCCGAGACCTCCGATGAGTGCGCCCCCGATCAGCACCCCTAACGCAATGAAGTAACTATTAATAAAATTCACCATAAATCCTGCTTCCTGATCCATCTTTATCACCTCGCCTTTTATATCATATTGGGCTTTCAGGACAAGTATGATGAGTAGTCGAAAAAGAACATTTGTTTCTTTTGCAAACCGGACTTATAATGAAGAAAGAAATGGATCGTAAGGAGAAAGAGGTGATAGCATGTCCTTTGTTCACCTGCAAGTGCATAGCGGGTACAGCCTGCTAAATAGCGCCGCGGCTGTGGAAGAGCTCGTCAGTGAAGCTGACAGGCTCGGATATACGTCTTTGGCGCTGACAGATGATCATGTCATGTACGGAGCTATTCAATTTTATAAAGCATGCAAGGCGAGAGGAATCACTCCGATAATCGGTTTGACGGCTTCTGTTTTTACAGATAATAACGAGCTTGAAGCCTACCCGCTCGTCCTGCTGGCTAAATCAAATACAGGCTATCAAAACCTGTTGAAAATCAGCAGCGTCCTGCAATCGAAATCAAAAGACGGGCTGAAGCCGAAATGGCTTTACAGTTATCGAGAAGGCATTATCGCAATAACGCCCGGCGAAAAAGGATATATTGAAATGCTTCTTGAAGAAGGGCTGTTTGAACAGGCTGCGCAAGCCGCACTTGAATTTCAGTCTATATTCGGAAAGGGGGCTTTTTATTTCTCCTATCAGCCTTTTAAAGGGAATCAAGCCTTGTCTGAGCAGATTCTGCGTCTGTCTGAAGAAACGGGTATCCCTGTAACGGCGACAGGCGATGTGCATTACATAAAGAAAGAAGATAAGGCTGCCTACCGCTGTCTGAAAGCGATTAAAGCAGGTGAAAAACTGACGGATGCACCCGCCGAAGACCTTCCTGATCTCGATTTGAAACCGCTCGAAGAAATGCAAAACATTTATCGAGAGCAACCCGAAGCACTGCAAGAATCTGTTGAGATCGCGAAACAATGCCGGGTTGATGTCAGCCTCGGGCAGACCCGTCTCCCGTCTTTCCCGACTCCAAACGGAACGTCCGCTGATGATTATTTAACGGGCATCTGTATGGCAGGACTCCGCAGCCGTTTTGGCACGCCTGATGAACGATATCTTCGCCGTCTTCAATATGAGCTTGGTGTCATCAAGCGGATGAAATTCAGCGATTACTTTCTGATCGTATGGGATTTTATGAAATATGCCCATGATAAAGGGATCGTCACGGGACCGGGAAGGGGTTCTGCGGCTGGCTCTCTTGTGGCTTATGTGCTGTATATCACAGATGTTGATCCGATTAAACATCACCTGCTGTTTGAACGATTTTTAAATCCCGAACGTATCAGTATGCCGGATATCGATATTGACTTCCCGGATACAAGAAGAGATGAAGTCATCCAATACGTTCAGCAGAAATACGGTGCGATGCATGTTGCGCAGATTATTACCTTTGGAACACTTGCGGCAAAAGCGGCGCTTCGGGACGTCGGCAGAGTATTTGGCGTAAGCCCGAAGGAAGCAGATCAGCTTGCAAAACTCATTCCTGCAAGGCCGGGCATGACGCTGGATGAAGCGAGAAAGCAGTCGCCGCAGCTGGATAAGCGGATTCGGGAGTCAAGCCTGCTTCAGCAAGTCTATACGATTGCCAAAAAAATAGAAGGGCTGCCAAGGCACACATCAACCCACGCAGCAGGCGTTGTCCTGAGTGAAGAACCATTAACAGATGTTGTTCCTCTTCAGGAAGGGCATGAAGGGATATATTTGACGCAATACGCGATGGATCATCTTGAAGACTTGGGCCTTTTAAAAATGGATTTCTTAGGTTTGCGCAACCTGACTCTCATCGAGTCCATCACTTCAATGATCGAAAAAGAAGAAAACATTAAAATAGATCTTTCAAGTATTTCCTACCGTGATGACAAAACGTTCTCCTTGCTGTCAAAAGGGGATACGACAGGAATTTTCCAGCTTGAATCTGCAGGGATGAGAAGTGTCTTGAAGCGGCTTAAACCTTCAGGCTTGGAGGATATTGTGGCGGTCAATGCGCTGTACCGGCCTGGTCCGATGGAAAATATTCCGCTATTTATCGACCGTAAACACGGTCGGGCGCCTGTTCACTATCCTCATGAAGATTTAAGGAGCATCTTGGAAGATACATATGGCGTCATTGTGTATCAGGAACAAATTATGATGATTGCTTCCCGCATGGCAGGATTTTCTTTAGGCGAAGCGGACATGCTGAGACGGGCGGTCAGCAAAAAGAAAAAAGAAATCCTGGACAGAGAACGGAGCCATTTTGTTGAAGGGTGCTTAAAAAAGGAGTATTCTGTAGACACTGCAAATGAAGTCTACGATTTAATCGTCAAATTCGCAAATTATGGCTTTAACCGAAGCCATGCGGTGGCATACAGCATGATTGGCTGCCAGCTTGCGTATTTGAAAGCTCATTATCCGTTATATTTTATGTGCGGATTGCTGACAAGTGTCATTGGCAATGAGGATAAAATATCTCAATATCTTTACGAAGCTAAGGGGAGCGGGATTCGTATCCTTCCTCCGTCAGTGAACAAAAGCAGTTTTCCGTTTACAGTTGAAGACGGATCTGTCAGATACAGCCTTCGCGCGATTAAAAGTGTAGGCGTCTCAGCAGTAAAAGATATATATAAAGCAAGAAAAGAGAAACCATTCGAAGATCTTTTCGATTTCTGCTTTCGCGTACCGTCAAAAAGCGTAAATCGCAAGATGCTTGAAGCACTTATCTTTTCTGGTGCGATGGACGAATTCGGCCAAAATCGGGCCACGCTTCTAGCATCCATTGATGTTGCTTTGGAACATACTGAGCTATTCGCCGCGGACGATGACCAAATGGGATTGTTTTTAGATGAATCGTTTTCAATTAAGCCAAAGTATGTGGAGACGGAGGAGCTTCCGCTTGTGGATTTACTTGCGTTTGAAAAAGAGACGCTCGGCATTTATTTTTCAAATCATCCGCTCGCTGCCTACCGAAAACAGCTGGCTGCGCACGGGGCAGTGTCCATTCTGCAGGCCCAGCAGGCTGTCAAAAGGCAGCTTTCTCTCGGCGTTCTGCTGTCGAAGATCAAGACGATTCGGACGAAAGCAGGTCAAAACATGGCGTTTTTAACGCTCAGTGACGAAACCGGTGAAATGGAAGCCGTAGTCTTTCCTGAACAATTCAGACAGCTTTCTCCCGTTTTAAGAGAAGGAGCTCTTTTGTTCACAGCGGGGAAATGTGAAGTAAGGCAGGATAAGGTCCAGTTTATCATGTCCCGGGCAGAAATATTAGAAAATATGGATGCAGAAAACGTGCCATCGGTTTATATAAAAATAGAAAGCAGTCAGCACAGTCAGGAGATCCTGGCAAAGATTAAGCGCATTTTGCTGGAGCATAAAGGGGAAACAGGCGTTTATCTCTATTATGAAAGGCAGAAACAGACGATTAAGCTTCCTGAGTCGTTTCATATCAATGCGGATCACCAGGTATTATATCGCTTAAAAGAGCTGTTGGGTCAAAAAAACGTCGTTTTAAAACAGTGGTAACGACTCCCTTTTTGTTATACAATTGGAGCAATTATGTGACCCTGTTTAAATATTCAGATAGATTAACTCCGCAGAATGCAGCATTCAACGCAGCAATATACGAATCAAAAATATCCATAAGGAGTGTTTAGGAGAATGACATTAAGAGAAGAAGCATTACACCTGCATAAAGTCAACCAAGGGAAACTTGAGTCTAAATCGAAAGTAGAAGTCAGAAACGCGAAAGATTTAAGTCTTGCGTATTCCCCAGGTGTTGCAGAACCGTGTAAGGATATTCATGAAGACATTAACAAAGTATATGATTATACAATGAAGGGGAACATGGTAGCAGTTGTAACTGACGGTACAGCTGTGCTTGGCCTTGGAAATATCGGTCCTGAAGCCGCGCTTCCTGTCATGGAAGGGAAAGCTGTTCTATTCAAAAGCTTTGCAGGCGTGGATGCGTTCCCAATTGCTTTAAACACAAACGATGTTGATAAAATCGTTGAAACTGTTAAATTGCTTGAACCAACATTTGGCGGCGTCAACCTTGAAGATATTGCAGCGCCAAACTGCTTTATCATTGAAGAACGCCTTAAAAAAGAAACAAACATCCCGGTTTTCCATGATGACCAGCACGGTACTGCCATCGTAACGGTAGCAGGTCTAGTAAACGCGCTGAAACTATCTGGAAAATCAATGTCATCCATTAAAGTTGTCGCAAATGGCGCCGGTGCAGCTGGTATTGCGATTATCAAGCTTCTTCACCATTACGGCGTGCGTGACATCGTGATGTGCGATTCAAAAGGAGCGATTTATGAAGGGCGTCCGGAAGGCATGAACGATGTCAAAAATGAAGTGGCGAAATTCACAAACCAAGACCGCAAAGACGGTTCTCTGAAAGATGTCATCGTTGATGCTGACGTATTTATCGGCGTGTCTGTTGCAGGAGCGTTAACAAAAGAAATGGTTCAAAGTATGGCAAAAGATCCTATTATCTTTGCGATGGCAAATCCAAATCCGGAAATTATGCCGGAAGATGCGCGTGAAGCTGGCGCAAGCGTTATTGGAACGGGTCGTTCTGACTTCCCGAACCAAGTAAACAATGTTCTTGCATTCCCTGGCATTTTCCGCGGTGCGCTTGATGTACGCGCCACTCACATTAACGAAGAAATGAAAATCGCAGCAGTTGAAGCCATTGCTTCACTGGTTTCAGAAGATGAGCTTAGCGCAGACTACGTCATCCCTGCACCGTTTGATAAACGTGTTGCGCCTGCTGTTGCGAAAGCTGTGGCAAAAGCGGCGATGGAAACAGGTGTTGCTAGAATCACTGTTGACCCTGAGGAAGTCGCAGAAAAAACGAGAAAACTTACGATTATTGGTGAATAATTTTAATTAATTCATTCCAAAAATGGCAGCGCGTTGGCTGAGACCGGCGCGCTGTTCTCAAGTTGAACTGCGGCTGAAATTTTTTTAGGGGGGTCGCCCTTAAAAAAATTTCAGCCGGGTTTAACATTGCTTTTGAATGCGTTGCCAACCCTGTTATTTCAACGTCTTATCTGAATTCATCCGAACCTTTCCGAACACGGCATTGAATAAAAAGTTGTCGAATTGAGGATGACAGCGTTTGACAAAAAAAGTACAATAGTTTCGGTAAAGTTATTAGCAAGTCCATCTGATTGATGACATGCGGTGAAGAGAACCCTTCACAAAAGGGAGGTAATCATTTGTTAAAGGATATATTCACGAAAAAGAAAAAGTATGCTTCCGTACCGTCTGATCAAGCGAAAAACGATGTTCCGGAAGGCATTATGACAAAATGTCCTAAGTGTAAAAAAATCATGCTCACTAAAGAGTTGGATAAAAATATGCGGGTATGCATGAACTGCGATTATCATTTCCCAATGAACGCAAAACAACGTATCGAAAGCCTGATGGATGAACAATCCTTTGAGGAATTCAATCAGGGAATGTTATCTGAAAACCCGCTCGGCTTTCCTGGTTATCTGGAAAAGCTTGAAAAAGATCGCGAGAAAACATCCTTAAACGAGGCTGTTATGACAGGCAAGGGCACCATCGGCGGACACCCGGCTGTTGTCGCTGTCATGGATTCTTCATTCAGAATGGGCAGCATGGGTTCAGTCGTCGGTGAAAAAATCACGCTTGCGATTGAAAAAGCAAAAGCTGATAAGGTTCCGTTTATTATTTTTACGGCCTCAGGCGGCGCTAGAATGCAGGAAGGCGTATTAAGTCTGATGCAGATGGCTAAGACAAGCTCTGCCTTAAAACTGTTCAGTGAAGAACAAGGCCTCATTATCTCAGTGATGACGCATCCGACTACGGGGGGCGTATCAGCAAGCTTTGCATCCCTTGGCGATTACAATTTCGCTGAGCCTGGCGCGCTGATCGGTTTTGCCGGAAGACGCATTATTGAACAGACAATAGGAGAAAAACTGCCTGAGGACTTCCAAACGGCTGAATTTTTATTAAAACATGGACAGCTTGATGCGGTTATTCACCGCGACGATATGAAAAGAACGTTAGAGAATCTGCTGGATATGCATCAAACAGGAGGTGACATAGAGTGGCTGCAAGATTAGAATTTGAAAAACCGGTGATTGAACTGCAAACTAAAATCGCCGAACTAAAAAAATTCACCCAAGATTCCGATATGGATCTAAGTGCGGAAATCGAACGGCTCGAAGACCGTCTCGCTAAGCTTCAGGATGATGTTTACAAAAATCTGAAGCCTTGGGACCGTGTTCAAATCGCGCGTCTGGCGGACCGTCCGACAACGCTTGATTATATTGAACATCTGTTTACCGACTTTTTTGAATGTCACGGGGACAGAGCGTACGGGGACGATGAAGCCATTGTCGGCGGGATTGCGAAGTTCCATGGCCTTCCTGTAACGGTTATCGGGCATCAGCGAGGCAAAGACACGAAAGAAAACCTAGTCCGTAATTTTGGGATGCCTCACCCTGAAGGCTACCGAAAAGCGCTTCGTCTCATGAAACAGGCTGACAAATTCAACCGACCGATTATCTGTTTTATTGATACGAAGGGAGCATACCCTGGACGAGCAGCGGAGGAAAGAGGACAAAGCGAAGCCATTGCCAAAAACCTGTTTGAGATGGCCGGCCTTCGAGTGCCTGTTATCTGCATCGTCATCGGTGAAGGCGGAAGCGGCGGAGCCCTTGGTCTGGGTGTAGGCAACCACTTGCATATGCTGGAAAACTCTACTTATTCTGTTATTTCTCCGGAAGGTGCCGCGGCACTTTTATGGAAGGACTCCAGTCTTGCTAAAAAAGCAGCAGAAACAATGAAAATCACTGCGCCAGATTTAAAAGAATTAGGTATTATAGATCATATGATAAAAGAAGTAAAAGGCGGAGCGCATCACGATGTAAAGCTGCAGGCAAGCTATATGGACGAAACCCTTACACAATCGTTGAAAACTTTGCTGAAGCTGAGCGAAGAAGAGTTAGTTCAGCAGCGTTATGAAAAATATAAAGCAATTGGCAAGGTCTCGGTTGAAGATCAATATATCGGGGTAAACTAAATAAACGTGAAGCCTTTGGCTCACGTTTATTTTTTGTGACAATCATTAAATTTTATTTAAAAACAATTTATTTAATTGTATAATAGGTAAGGTTTGATAGGGAGGATGGAGATCCCTTTTCATTGTTTTTAGAGCAATGATCATGTTATGTTTAATCATATATGTTGCTGAGGTGAATGGAGAATGAAACGTATAGGGGTATTAACGAGCGGCGGGGATTCCCCGGGAATGAACGCAGCAGTTCGCGCAGTAGTCAGAAAAGCGATTTATCATGACGTTGAAGTTTACGGCATTTACAACGGATACGCAGGATTGATCAACGGAAAGATTGAAAAGCTTGAGCTCGGATCTGTTGGGGATATTATACATCGCGGAGGAACAAAGCTTTATACGGCAAGATGTCCTGAATTCAAAACGGTTGAAGGCCGTGAAAAAGGGATAGAAAACTTGAAAAAGCTTGGTATTGAAGGTCTTGTTGTTATCGGCGGAGACGGTTCCTACATGGGTGCGAAAAAATTAACGGAACACGGGTTTCCATGCGTAGGTGTACCGGGTACAATTGATAATGACATTCCGGGCACTGATTTTACAATCGGTTTCGATACTGCTTTAAATACAGTAATTGACGCAATTGATAAGATTCGAGATACAGCGACTTCTCATGAACGTACATATGTGATCGAAGTAATGGGACGCCATGCCGGTGATATCGCATTGTGGGCCGGTCTTGCAGGGGGCGCGGAATCAATCTTAATCCCTGAGGCAGACTATGACATGCACGAAATCATTGCCCGTTTAAAACGCGGCCACGAACGCGGCAAGAAACACAGTATTATTATCGTTGCCGAAGGTGTAGGCAGCGGTGTTGAGTTCGGGAAACGCATTGAAGAAGAAACAAATCTTGAAACTAGGGTATCTGTGCTGGGCCATATCCAGCGCGGTGGTTCTCCAAGCGCTTCTGACCGCGTGCTGGCTAGCCGTCTTGGCGCATATGCTGTTGAACTGCTGCTAGAAGGAAAAGGCGGACGCTGTGTAGGTATACAAAACAATAAGCTTGTAGACCATGATATTATAGAAATACTGGATACAAAACACACAGTTGAGCAAAACATGTACCAGCTTTCAAAAGAACTGTCTATTTAATGTCAGCTGAAGGCTGAAGATTTCAGAAGGAAGTGAACCAAATGAGAAAAACTAAAATTGTTTGTACTATCGGTCCGGCAAGTGAAAGTGTTGAAATGCTTACGAAATTAATGGAGTCAGGAATGAACGTGGCTCGTCTAAACTTTTCTCACGGAGATTTTGAGGAGCACGGTGCAAGAATTAAAAATATCCGCGAAGCAAGCAAAAAGCTTGGCAAAAATGTCGGTATCCTGCTTGATACAAAAGGTCCTGAAATCCGCACACATACAATGGAAAACGGCGGCATTGAGCTCGAAACAGGCAAAGAGCTTATCGTTTCAATGGACGAGGTAGTAGGAACAACAGATAAAATTTCAGTCACATATGAAGGTTTAGTTGACGACGTTGAAAAAGGTTCAACGATTCTGTTAGATGACGGACTGATCGGTCTTGAGGTACTAGATGTAGATGCTGCTAAACGCGAAATCAAAACAAAAGTAATGAACAACGGAACACTTAAAAATAAAAAAGGTGTTAACGTACCGGGCGTCAGCGTCAATCTTCCGGGGATCACTGAAAAAGATGCACGAGACATCGTTTTTGGTATTGAGCAGGGAGTAGACTTCATCGCGCCATCTTTTATACGCCGTTCCACGGACGTGCTTGAAATTCGTGAGCTTCTTGAAGAGCACAACGCTCAGGATATTCAAATCATCCCTAAAATCGAAAACCAAGAGGGCGTTGACAATATCGATGCGATTCTCGAAGTGTCTGACGGCTTAATGGTTGCACGCGGAGACTTAGGTGTGGAAATTCCAGCTGAAGAAGTACCGCTCGTGCAAAAAGAGCTGATCAAAAAATGCAACGCGCTAGGAAAACCTGTTATTACAGCGACACAAATGCTTGACAGCATGCAGCGCAACCCGCGTCCGACTCGTGCGGAAGCAAGTGACGTTGCAAACGCGATTTTCGATGGATCAGATGCGATCATGCTTTCTGGTGAAACAGCTGCTGGAAGCTATCCGGTTGAGGCGGTTCAAACGATGCACAACATCGCGTCACGTTCTGAAGAAGCTTTAAATTATAAAGAAATTCTGTCAAAACGCAGAGATCAAGTAGGAATGACGATTACAGACGCAATTGGACAATCTGTCGCACATACGGCAATTAACCTGAATGCTGCTGCGATCGTAACACCGACTGAAAGCGGCCATACAGCGCGTATGATCGCGAAATACCGTCCACAGGCGCCAATTGTTGCGGTTACTGTAAACGATTCTGTTTCCAGAAAACTTGCGCTCGTATCAGGCGTATTCGCAGAAAGCGGCCAGAATGCGAACACAACAGATGAGATGCTTGAGGATGCTGTCCAAAAATCATTGAACAGCGGAATTGTAAAACACGGCGATCTGATCGTCATTACAGCAGGTACTGTCGGTGAGTCTGGCACTACGAACTTAATGAAAGTTTACACTGTCGGCGATATCATCGCTAAAGGCCAAGGCATTGGACGCAAATCAGCTTTCGGCCCGGTTGTCATTGCACAAAATGCAAAAGAAGCTGAGCAAAAAATGACTGACGGGGCGGTACTTGTTACAAAAAGCACTGACCGTGATATGATTGCATCTCTTGAAAAAGCGTCTGCTCTTATTACAGAAGAAGGCGGTTTGACAAGCCATGCTGCGGTAGTCGGATTAAGCCTTGGCATTCCGGTAATCGTTGGCCTTGAAAATGCAACATCTATTTTGACAGTAGGCCAAGAAATTACAGTTGACGCTTCCAGAGGCGCAGTCTACCAAGGCCGTGCGAGCGTTCTTTAATTACAAGTGAAAACGGAAGGGATATTCCCTTCCTTTTCTCTTTATCTTGCCTAATGTTGAACAGAGGCGTGTTACACGTGTGGGGGGCTTGGATATGAGATTTTTATTTTTGCTTTTTATTCTATTTCCGGCAATAGAAATCGGCATATTCCTATTTTCAGGCAAGCTGATCGGCATTTTGCCGACGGTCCTTTTAATGATTCTGACGGGCATTATCGGCGCAGCAGCTGCAAAAAAACAAGGAACCGAAGTATATTACAAGGTTCAGCGTGATCTTCAATATGGTAAAATGCCGGGGGAAGCGATTGCTGACGGCCTATGCATTTTCATTGGCGGTCTATTGCTGATGCTTCCAGGCTTTTTATCAGATTTGGCCGGCACCTGTTTGCTTATCCCGTTTACCCGCAGCTGGTGTAAGCCGATTCTGTTCAAATGGCTGAGAGGGATGTCGAAAAACAAGCGGATCATCATCAAATAAAAAACGGCAGCCATGCAACATGGGCTGCTGTTTTATTTTTGCTGAACAGTAATGTAGGACCATATTTCCTTTAATGCGCCTGTTGTGATGAAGGCCTGGATGATGACGAGAACAGCCGGCCCGGCAATCAATCCTAAAAATCCGAATAATTTAAAACCGGCAAACAGGGCGATGAGCGTTGCCAGCGGATCGATCCCAATAGACTTACTAAGTATTTTAGGCTCTGTCAGCTGCCGCTGAATCAGAACGACGAGGTACAGCACGCCGATTCCGATCGCCTGAGGCAGCTGGCCTGTAATCGATAAATATAAAATCCACGGCACAAATACCGAGCCCGCCCCCAAATAAGGGAGAAGATCAACAAGTCCGATTAAAAAAGCAATTGTTGCAGCATGTTCAACCTTTAAGAGAGAAAGGCCGATAAATACAATCACCATCGTAATGAAAACAAGAACGGCTTGAGCTTTGATAAAACCGGTCATTGCTTTTTTTAATTCGCTGGTGATGGCCTTGCTGTTAGCTGTAACCCGATCCGGCAAAATCGAAACGAGCATCGCTTTCAGTTTGTGCCAATCCTTTGTCATAAAAAATGTTGCCAGGAGAGAAAAAATCAGAACAGCCGCCGTATTGGGAAGAAGCGCGAAAAACCTCGGAATCATTTCTAGGATGTGGGACAGCAGCAGTCCGGCATTTTTAGCGGCGGAATCACCGAGTGCCTGAATGTGAGTGACAATCGAAGCCTGCTGGTTGGTCTCCAATTCTCGAAACAAAAGGGTCAGTTCGTTATAGAGCGGCTGGATATGAGTCGTAAACAATTTTTCGCAATATGAGATAAACGTGCTGATATGCAGAGGCAGTGTTTTTGCAAGATAGGCTGTTCCCGTTACGATTTCCGCTACAAGTATGGTGAGCAAGCCGAAGGCGGCGAGCAGAAAAAAAGCAAGCACGCCCAAGACGTTTATCGTTCGGGGGAATCCTGTCACTTTGTCCAAATAGTCAACAACAGGATGAATCACTGATGAGAGAATAAGGGCGATCAGGAACGGATAAGTTAACGGAAACGAATAATAGGCCGCAGCTATCAATCCTGCGGTCGTTGATATGACAAAGAGGGTTCTGAAGAATATAGTGATATAAGATTGATTCACGAAATCGGTCCTCCTCTCGTCAGCATGTCCTATTTTTTATATGTATTCACGCTCCGGCTGAATATGAATACATTCATCTTAATGGAGGGATGGCATGTTTACACAAGCGAATCTATTTTTAATTATACTCTTGGCTATTGCACTTATCGCAAAAAACCAATCATTGCTCTTTGCTGTATCCGTCCTATTGATCATAAAGATCGTTGGACTTGACCAGAAATTTTTTCCAACCATCCAGTCAAAAGGCATTAACTGGGGAGTGACCATTATCACAATCGCTGTTCTTGTTCCGATTGCCACGGGAGAAATCGGATTTAAGCAGCTTGGAGAAGCAGTGCGGTCTTCCTATGCTTGGATCGCCTTGGGAGCAGGAATTGCAGTGGCGCTGATTGCCAAAAACGGCCTGACCCTGCTGGAAAATGACCCACATATTACAACTGCTCTTGTGATCGGGACCATTCTTGCAGTTGCGCTTTTTGGCGGAGTTGCGGTGGGACCGCTGATCGGAGCGGGGATTGCTTATATAGCCATGCAGATCGTAAAACTGTTCACTTCATAAAAAAAGCGGCCCAAATGCCGCTTTTTTTTATGCAAAAACCCTCAAATAATGGCGTTTTTTCGGGAAAATCACAGAATGAAAAAAAAAATTATAGGTAAACATTTAACAAATGTCTGATTATTGTTTATAATAAGAATAGGCTTAAACTTAAATAAGCTTATAAGAATTTGTTATGGTCTTTCATAAGCAAAGGGATTCAGTAGAAGCAGGCAGTGAAATGTAAGCATTTTCTTTTAGGGGGAGAGAAATACTTGCATCATGCTTTTTAAGTAAGCCACATGATTTACAACACTCTTAAAGGGGAAATTCATTGAAAAGGAGATGTTTATATGACAGCGACACGCGGTCTAGAAGGGGTTGTAGCAACAACATCATCTGTTAGTTCTATTATTGACGATACCCTTACATATGTGGGGTATGATATCGATGATTTAACAGAGAATGCAAGTTTTGAAGAAATCATTTATTTGCTTTGGCATTTAAGGCTGCCGAACAAAAAGGAGCTTGATGAGTTAAAGCAGCAGCTTGCAAAGGAAGCTGCCGTTCCGCAAGAAATTATTGAGCACTTCAAATCTTATTCCCTCGAAAATGTTCATCCCATGGCTGCTCTTCGGACAGCAATTTCATTACTAGGCCTGCTTGACAGCGAGGCTGATACCATGAACCCTGAAGCCAACTACAGAAAGGCGATCCGCCTTCAGGCAAAGGTGCCTGGTCTGGTTGCAGCGTTTTCCAGAATCCGCAAAGGTCTTGAGCCTGTTGAACCAAGAGAAGACTACGGCATTGCCGAAAATTTTCTCTACACATTAAACGGTGAAGAGCCTTCGCCAATTGAGGTTGAGGCTTTCAACAAAGCGCTGATTTTACATGCTGACCATGAGCTGAACGCGTCAACGTTCACAGCAAGGGTCTGCGTCGCAACACTTTCTGATATCTATTCAGGCATTACTGCGGCAATCGGCGCACTGAAGGGTCCTCTTCACGGCGGTGCAAATGAAGGCGTGATGAGAATGCTGACAGAAATAGGTGAAGTGGAAAACGCTGAGCCGTACATCCGCGCTAAACTTGAAAAGAAAGAAAAAATCATGGGATTCGGCCACCGCGTGTATAAGTATGGCGACCCGCGCGCGAAGCATCTGAAAGAAATGAGCAAGCGCCTGACAAACCTGACAGGCGAAAGCAAATGGTATGAGATGTCGATTCGTATAGAAGAAATCGTTACATCGGAGAAAAAGCTACCGCCTAACGTTGATTTCTATTCGGCTTCTGTTTATCACAGCCTCGGTATTGACCATGATTTGTTCACGCCGATTTTTGCTATAAGCAGAATGTCTGGCTGGCTTGCACATATTCTTGAGCAGTATGACAATAACCGGCTGATTCGCCCGCGGGCAGATTACACAGGCCCTGATAAACAAGCATTTGTTCCGATTGAAGAAAGAGCCTAAAGAACCATTGGAGGCTGGCTTGCGTTAATGAGGTTAGCCTCTTGTTCAGAACATTAAAAGTGGTTTACACTTTATATTGAATGTTGAGAAAAATCATTTTGTTTTCTATATAAGAAAAATAAAATGTTTTCTAAATATGAATTACATACTGGGAGGTTTTTATTGTGGCACAAGGTGAAAAAATTACAGTTTCTAACGGAGTATTAAACGTACCAAACAACCCGATAATCCCGTTTATCGAAGGAGACGGAACCGGTCCTGATATTTGGAACTCGGCTTCGAAGGTTTTGGAAGCAGCAGTTGAAAAAGCATACAAAGGCGAAAAGAAAATCACGTGGAAAGAAGTTTATGCCGGAGAAAAGGCTTATAATAAAACAGGTGAGTGGCTGCCTGCTGAAACATTAGATGTTATCCGCGAATATTTCATCGCGATTAAAGGCCCGTTAACGACACCTGTCGGCGGCGGAATCCGATCTTTGAACGTAGCGCTCAGACAAGAGCTTGACCTATTCGTCTGCTTAAGACCTGTAAGATACTTTACTGGAGTGCCGTCACCGGTAAAACGCCCTGAAGATACTGATATGGTCATCTTCCGCGAAAATACAGAAGATATTTACGCAGGCATCGAGTACGCAAAAGGCTCTGAAGAAGTGCAAAAGCTCATCAGCTTCCTGCAAAATGAGTTAAACGTCAACAAAATCCGTTTCCCTGAGACATCAGGTATCGGCATTAAGCCTGTTTCTGAAGAAGGAACAAGCCGTTTGGTCAGAGCAGCCATTGATTATGCGATCGAGCACGGCCGCAAATCTGTAACACTTGTTCACAAAGGAAACATCATGAAGTTCACAGAAGGCGCCTTCAAAAACTGGGGCTATGAACTTGCTGAAAGAGAATATGGCGAAAAAGTCTTCACATGGGCTCAATATGACCGCATTGCTGAAGAACAAGGAAAAGACGCTGCCAACAAAGCGCAAAGCGAAGCGGAAGCAGCAGGCAAAATCATTGTCAAAGACAGCATTGCTGACATCTTCCTTCAGCAGATTCTAACGCGCCCGAACGAATTTGATGTCGTTGCAACTATGAACTTGAATGGTGATTACATCTCTGATGCTCTTGCTGCGCAAGTCGGCGGAATCGGCATTGCACCTGGAGCGAATATCAACTATGAAACAGGACATGCGATTTTCGAGGCGACGCACGGAACGGCTCCTAAATATGCAGGCCTTGATAAAGTAAACCCATCTTCCGTTATTCTTTCAGGCGTTCTGCTTCTTGAGCATTTAGGGTGGAACGAAGCGGCTGATTTGGTTATCAAATCTATGGAAAAAACAATCGCTTCTAAAGTTGTAACTTACGATTTTGCCAGATTAATGGACGGCGCGACTGAAGTGAAATGTTCAGAGTTCGGAGAAGAACTGATTAAAAACATGGACTAAGCAAGGAAACAGCCTAAAACTAGCCATAAAGGAGAAGAGAGACATGGGAAATACTCGTAAAAAAGTTTCTGTTATCGGAGCAGGTTTTACCGGAGCGACAACTGCATTTTTAATCGCTCAAAAAGAGCTGGCAGACGTAGTTCTTGTTGACATTCCGCAATTGGAGAACCCGACAAAGGGAAAAGCGCTTGATATGTTGGAAGCAAGCCCGGTTCAAGGTTTTGACGCAAAAATTACGGGCACATCCAATTACGAGGATACAGCGGGGTCTGACATTGTTGTCATTACAGCCGGTATCGCAAGAAAACCTGGTATGAGCAGAGATGATCTAGTCTCTACAAACGAAAAAATTATGAGAAGCGTTACACGAGAAATCGTGAAATATTCTCCTGACTCTATCATTGTGGTGCTGACAAATCCTGTTGATGCAATGACATACGCGGTGTACAAAGAATCAGGTTTCCCTAAAGAGCGCGTAATCGGCCAGTCCGGTGTGCTTGATACCGCACGATTCAGAACATTTGTGGCAGAGGAATTAAACCTGTCAGTGAAAGATGTGACTGGTTTCGTCCTTGGCGGCCACGGTGACGATATGGTGCCGCTTGTGCGTTATTCTTACGCTGGCGGTATCCCGCTTGAAACTCTCATTCCGAAAGAACGGATTGACGCAATTGTGGAGCGCACTAGAAAAGGCGGAGGCGAAATCGTGAATCTTCTTGGAAACGGAAGCGCGTATTATGCGCCTGCGGCTTCTCTGACAGAAATGGTCGAAGCGATCTTGAAAGATCAGCGCCGCGTCCTTCCTACAATTGCTTACCTTGAAGGGGAATACGGCTATGAAGGCATCTACCTTGGTGTTCCTACAATTGTAGGCGGCAACGGTCTTGAGCAAATCATTGAACTTGAGCTGACAGACTATGAGAGAGCACAACTGAATAAATCAGTTGAATCTGTCAAAAATGTCATGAAAGTATTATCTTAATAAAAAGAGAAAGGCTTCCTTGCTAGAGCCTTTCTCTTTTTATTATAAATGAAAGCGTTATCATTAACTTCTTTCTTTTAAAAATGGTGTAAAAGACGAATTGTCGGAATGTCCTGCTTTCGCTAAAATAAAATCATGAAACATGTTAAGATGACATAAAATAGAGAAATAGGATGTCGGGGAATTATAATACTGGAGGCACAGCATGAACAAGAAAATTTTAGTTGTGGATGATGAAGAATCTATTGTTACTCTTTTACAGTACAATTTGGAACGGTCAGGCTATAATGTCATTACCGCCTCGGATGGGGAAGAAGCGCTCAAAAAAGCAGAAACAGAGAAGCCTGATTTGATTGTGCTTGATGTGATGCTTCCAAAACTGGACGGAATCGAAGTATGCAAGCAGCTGAGACAGCAAAAACTGATGTTTCCGATTTTAATGCTGACAGCGAAGGATGAGGAATTTGACAAAGTATTAGGGCTTGAGCTTGGTGCTGATGATTATATGACCAAGCCGTTCAGTCCAAGGGAAGTAAACGCAAGAGTCAAAGCGATTTTAAGGCGTTCGGAAATGGCTGCGCCCTCTAGTGAAACGAAAAACGATGAAATTGAAGGTCAGATCGTAATTGGCGATCTGAAAATACTGCCTGATCATTATGAAGCGTACTTTAAAGAAAATCAGCTTGAGCTGACACCGAAAGAATTCGAACTGCTGCTCTATTTGGGCAGACATAAAGGCAGAGTGCTGACGAGAGATCTTCTGTTGAGCGCTGTCTGGAATTATGATTTTGCCGGAGATACGAGAATTGTTGACGTACATATCAGCCATCTCCGCGACAAAATTGAAAATAATACTAAAAAACCGATCTATATTAAAACGATTAGGGGATTGGGGTATAAACTGGAGGAGCCAAAAATGAATGAATAAATACCGTGTGCGCCTTTTTTCTGTACTCGTTGTCTGTATGACTCTGGTGTTTAGTGTCCTCGGGCTGTTTTTGCAGCAGCTCTTTGAAACATCTGATCAAAGGAAAGCAGAGGAACGCATTGAAAAAGAAGCCAAATACATGGCTTCGCTTCTTGATGCCGGCAATCTGAATGATCAAGCAAATGAGAAAATCATTAAAGATGCAGGCGGCGCGCTTGATGTGAGCGCATCCGTTATCGATACAGACGGCAAGGTGCTGTACGGGTCAAACGGGAGAGCAGCAGATTCTCAAAAGGTGCAGGCACTTGTTTCTGGCCATGAGGGTGTTCTTTCAAAAGCAGATAACAAGCTTTATTATGGACTCTCGCTTAGAAATCAAGGTGAAAAAACAGGGTATGTGCTGCTTTCTGCCCCTAAAAAAAGCTACGGCTTGAAAGGTGAAATGTGGGGGATGCTGACGGCCAGTCTTTGTACCGCTTTTATCGTCATTGTTTATTTTTATTCCAGTATGACCTCACGCTATAAAAGGTCGATTGAAGCAGCGACAAACGTAGCAATAGAACTATCCAAGGGGAACTACGATGCCAGGACGTACGGCGGCTATATCAGGCGCTCTGATAAGCTCGGCCGGGCGATGAACAGCCTTGCCGTTGATCTGATGGAAATGACGAGAACGCAGGAAATGCAGCGGGACCGGCTGCTGACAGTCATTGAAAACATCGGCTCCGGGCTGATTATGATTGATGGAAGAGGTTTTATCAATCTCGTAAACAGGTCTTATGCCAAGCAGTTTCATATCAACCCGAATCAGATGCTGCGCCGTCTTTATCATGATGCATTTGAACATGAAGAAGTGATTCAGCTTGTCGAAGACATTTTTATGACGGAGACAAAGAAATGCAAGCTGTTAAGGCTTCCGATCAAAATTGAACGGCGTTATTTTGAAGTGGACGGCGTTCCGATTATGGGGCCGGACGATGAATGGAAAGGTATTGTGCTCGTTTTCCACGACATGACGGAGACGAAAAAATTAGAGCAGATGAGAAAGGATTTTGTGGCTAATGTTTCTCATGAGCTAAAAACGCCGATTACATCCATTAAAGGGTTTACGGAGACATTATTGGACGGGGCGATGGAGGACAAAGAAGCGCTTTCTGAATTTCTCTCCATTATTTTAAAGGAAAGCGAAAGGCTTCAGTCTTTGGTTCAGGATCTTCTCGACCTCTCAAAAATCGAGCAGCAAAATTTTACGCTCAGCATCGAAACGTTTGAACCAGCCAAAATGCTTGGTGAGATTGAAACACTTCTTAAGCATAAGGCGGATGAGAAAGGCATCTCCTTACAACTGAATGTACCGAAAGATCCGCTATACGTATCAGGGGACCCGTACAGGCTGAAACAGGTATTTCTTAATCTCGTAAACAATGCGTTAACCTACACGCCTGAAGGGGGCTCTGTAGCTATCAATGTAACGCCAAGAGACAAAGACATTCAAATTGAAGTTGCCGATTCCGGAATCGGAATTCAGAAAGAAGAAATCCCTCGCATCTTTGAACGTTTTTACCGCGTAGATAAAGACAGAAGCAGGAATTCGGGCGGAACCGGTCTGGGCCTTGCAATCGTAAAACATTTAATAGAGGCTCATGAAGGGAAAATCGATGTCAAAAGCGAGCTTGGACGAGGAACGGTCTTTACAGTGACACTGAAAAGGGCCGCTGAAAAGTCCTCCTAATGTTTACAAAGGTTTAACAATATCTTCATGCACTGTTAAACCTACGCTGGTAAGATGTAGTAGAACCCCTTCATCCAAGGAGCCAATTTTGACGGCGGGAACCATTTTGTGTTCCCGTCCTTTTTTGTGTCTTCTCTCAGTTCGCGCATTTTCCTTTCAAATTGAACTTTGTTAAAATAAGAGGAGCTAATGACTATGTAAGAGATGAATGGAAGCCTGATGCTTCTTAGGAGGATATTGAATGACGGAACAAAAAAAATTAGTGCTTGTAGACGGAAACAGTCTAGCTTACCGGGCGTTTTTTGCATTGCCGCTGTTAAGCAATGATAAAGGTATTCATACGAATGCCGTATACGGTTTTGCGATGATTTTAATGAAGATGCTTGAGGATGAAAAACCGACGCACATGCTGGTTGCATTTGATGCCGGGAAAACAACATTTCGTCACGGCACATTTAAAGAATATAAAGGCGGCAGACAGAAAACCCCGCCTGAACTTTCTGAACAAATGCCGTTTATCCGCGAGCTGCTGGATGCCTATCAGATCAGCCGCTACGAACTGGAACAATATGAGGCCGATGATATCATTGGCACACTGGCCAAATCGGCTGAAAAAGACGGATTTGAAGTAAAGGTTTTCTCAGGAGATAAGGATTTAACCCAGCTGGCAACAGACAAAACAACGGTTGCCATTACGAGAAAAGGAATTACCGATGTTGAATTTTACACACCGGAGCACGTCAAAGAGAAATACGGGCTTACGCCTGAACAAATCATTGACATGAAGGGTCTGATGGGCGATTCATCGGATAATATTCCAGGTGTGCCCGGTGTAGGAGAAAAGACAGCGATTAAGCTCTTAAAACAGTTCGATTCCGTGGAAAAGCTGCTGGAGTCCATTGACGAGGTGAGCGGAAAGAAACTGAAGGAAAAACTTGAGGAATTTAAGGATCAGGCATTGATGAGCAAGGAGCTTGCGACGATCATGACGGATGCGCCGATTGAGGTATCCGTTTCCGGCTTGGAATATCAAGGCTTTAATCGTGAACAGGTCATTTCCATCTATAAAGATCTTGGATTCAACACGCTTCTTGAACGTCTTGGTGTAGACAGTGAAGAAGCAGAGCAGGAACAGGTGTTAGATGAAATAAGTGTAAAAACCGTCACAGACGTGACTAGCGATATGTTGGTTTCCCCATCTGCCTTTGTCGTTGAACAGATTGGCGATAATTATCATGAAGTGCCGATTCTTGGATTTTCAATCGTAAATGAAACGGGATCTTATTTTATTCCGAAAGACATTGCCGTGGAGTCTGAGGTGTTTAAAGAATGGGCGGAAAATGACGAGCAGAAAAAATGGCTTTTCGATAGCAAGCGGGCTGTTGTCGCTTTGCGCTGGCAGGGCATTGAGCTGAAAGGGGCGGAGTTTGATACGCTTCTCGCGGCTTATATCATCAATCCGGGCAATTCATATGATGACGTTGCAAGTGTGGCCAAGGATTACGGACTGCATATTGTATCTAGCGACGAATCGGTTTACGGCAAAGGAGCAAAACGGGCGGTGCCGTCAGAAGATGTACTGTCTGAGCACCTTGTACGAAAAGCGTTAGCCATTCAAAGCCTCCGGGAAAAGCTTGTTCAGGAGCTGGAGAACAACGATCAGCTTGAACTGTTTGAAGAGCTCGAAATGCCGCTTGCGCTTATTCTTGGCGAAATGGAATCAACTGGCGTCAAGGTCGATGTTGATCGTTTAAAACGAATGGGCGAAGAACTGGGTGCGAAGCTAAAGGAATATGAAGAAAAAATTCATGAGATTGCGGGAGAGCCGTTTAATATCAATTCGCCGAAACAGCTCGGCGTCATCTTGTTTGAAAAAATCGGCCTGCCTGTCGTGAAAAAAACAAAAACAGGCTATTCAACGTCTGCTGATGTGCTTGAAAAGCTGGCTGACAAGCATGATATTGTCGACTATATTTTGCAATACAGACAAATTGGCAAGCTTCAATCGACATATATCGAAGGGCTTTTAAAGGTGACGAGACCGGATTCCCATAAGGTGCACACGCGCTTTAACCAGGCTTTAACGCAAACAGGCCGTCTTAGCTCGACTGATCCGAATCTGCAAAACATTCCGATCAGGCTTGAAGAAGGGCGTAAAATCCGCCAAGCTTTTGTTCCGTCTGAAAAAGACTGGCTAATTTTTGCAGCCGACTACTCACAAATCGAGCTGCGGGTGCTTGCCCATATTTCTAAGGATCAAAATCTTATCGAAGCTTTTACAAATGATATGGATATTCATACGAAAACGGCAATGGATGTGTTCCATGTTGCCGAGGATGAAGTGACATCTGCGATGAGACGCCAGGCGAAAGCGGTCAACTTTGGCATCGTGTACGGCATCAGCGATTACGGGTTGTCACAGAACCTCGGCATTACCCGGAAGGAAGCTGGCGCATTCATTGACCGCTATTTGGAAAGCTTCCAAGGCGTAAAAGCGTACATGGAAGATTCAGTTCAGGACGCGAAGCAAAAAGGATACGTGACAACGCTTATGCATCGCCGCCGCTACATTCCTGAGCTGACGAGCCGAAACTTTAATATCCGCAGTTTTGCGGAGCGGACGGCAATGAATACGCCGATTCAAGGAAGCGCAGCTGATATTATAAAAAAAGCCATGATTGATATGGCTGCCAAGCTGAAAGAACAACAACTGAAAGCAAGACTGCTGCTTCAAGTACACGATGAATTAATTTTTGAAGCGCCGCAGGAAGAAATTAAAATTCTTGAAAAGCTTGTTCCTGAAGTGATGGAACATGCGCTTGCATTAGATGTGCCGTTAAAGGTGGACTTTGCGTCAGGCCCATCTTGGTACGATGCGAAATAAACAGAGATAGGAAGTGATGGATGTGCCGGAATTACCAGAAGTTGAAACGGTCCGGCGCACTCTGACCGGGCTTGTAAAGGGAAAAACAATCAAATCGGTAGAGATCAGATGGCCAAATATCATCAAACGGCCTGCCGAACCGGAGGAATTTGCGCGAAATTTAGCAGGAGAAACGATACAGTCTATCGGAAGACGGGGGAAGTTTTTGCTGTTTCATTTAGACCATTTTGTCATGGTTTCTCATCTTCGAATGGAAGGGAAATACGGGCTTCATCAAGCGGAGGAGCCAGACGATAAACACGTCCATGTCATATTCACGATGTCAGACGGCACCCAGCTTCGTTACAGGGATGTGCGGAAGTTTGGAACCATGCACTTATTTAAACCGGGAGAGGAAGCGGGTGAGCTCCCTCTTTCTCAATTAGGGCCGGAGCCGGATGCAGAAGAATTTACGAGCGCATATTTAAAAGAACGGCTTGATAAAACAAACCGTGCTGTCAAAACCGCCCTGCTGGATCAGAAAACAGTTGTCGGACTCGGGAACATTTATGTGGACGAGGCTCTGTTCAGAGCGGGTGTCCATCCTGAGACGAAAGCAAATCAATTGTCAGACAAAACAATCAAAACACTTCATGCTGAAATCAAAAACACCCTGCAGGAAGCGATTGATGCAGGCGGCAGCACAGTCCGTTCGTATATCAATTCCCAAGGGGAAATCGGAATGTTCCAGCTGCAGCATTTTGTGTACGGAAAAAAAGACGAGCCGTGCAAAAATTGCGGAACGATGATTTCAAAAATTGTCGTAGGTGGCAGGGGCACGCATTTTTGTGCGAAGTGCCAGAAAAAAAAGTAGCATAATGCTTCTTTGTCCAAGCTGTCGGTGCATATATCAGTAACTCTGTAATAGAGGATGCCATTTTCGAAACACGGATTTTTCACTTTCCCATATATATGATTGTGATGAATCCCGGGCATTTTACATCTGATACAAGAGCACCAACAGAAAGGAAGAAACGGATATGCAAATGGTTTCTATACTGCTGCTGGCGTTGGCTGTCAGCTTGGACAGTTTTTCAGTCGGTTTTACGTATGGATTGAGAAAAATGAAAATCCCGTTTAAAGCGATTTTGGTTATCGCCTGCTGTTCCGGTGCCGTCATGTTTATATCCATGCTGATCGGAAGCTTTCTCACGAAGTTTTTACCTGTTTATGTGACGGAGAAGCTTGGCGGTTTGATATTGGTCGGAATCGGTGCGTGGGTTCTGTATCAATTTTTCAAACCGGCAAAAGACAAGGAATACTTATTGCATGAAAAAACGCTGCTTAATTTAGAGGTTCGGTCATTAGGGATTGTGATTCATATTTTAAGAAAACCCATGAGTGCGGATATCGACAAATCGGGTGTGATCAATGGTATTGAGGCGGTCTTGTTGGGATTTGCCTTATCGATTGATGCCTTCGGAGCAGGTATTGGCGCAGCCATTCTCGGTTTTTCACCGATTGTGATGAGCATTGCCGTGGCAATCATGAGCTCGCTGTTTGTATCAATCGGAATCAATGCCGGCCATTTTCTGTCTAAGTGGAAATGGATTGATAAGATGGCGTTTTTGCCAGGACTTCTGCTGATCACGATTGGGCTCTGGAAATTGTAAATGTAAAAAGGAGTTGAGCTCTTGACCTTAGTCATTGGTTTAACGGGAGGAATAGCTAGCGGCAAAAGTACGGTAGCCGCTATGTTGATTGAAAAAGGAATAACAGTTATAGATGCAGATATCATTGCCAAACAAGCGGTTGAAAAAGGGATGCCGGCCTACCGGCAAATCATTGACGAATTCGGTGAAGACATTCTGCTCCCAAACGGTGATATAGATCGAAAAAAGCTTGGGGCACTGGTATTTACAAATGAACCAAAGCGCCTTGCTTTAAATGCAATTGTCCATCCCGCAGTCAGGCAGGAAATGCTCAATCGCCGTGATGAAGCGATAGCAAAACGCGAGGCCTTTGTTGTATTAGATATCCCGCTATTGTTTGAAAGCAAATTGGAATCTTTAGTTGATAAAATTATTGTGGTCAGTGTAACCAAAGAGCTTCAGCTGGAACGTCTCATGAAGCGCAATCAGCTGACGGAAAAAGAAGCGATCAGCCGTATTTGTGCTCAAATGCCCTTAGAGGAAAAAACAGCAAGAGCAGATCAAGTCATTGATAACAGCGGCACGCTTACAGAGACCAAACAGCAGCTTGATAAAATCATCACAAACTGGGCATAAACAAAAACACCGTTCGTATGTCGTATGAACGGTGTTTTTTGTCATGTAAAACAGGAGTTATAAGAAATGAAAGCAGTCAGTGCGGGACGCTGGCTGTTTTTTGGTTCTTACACCTAAATTGTGTGCAAGAAAACATATAATGCATCATAAATTAGCGTTGTAATCGTTGATTTTATCAATATGTACTGGCGAATCCATTTTAATGTGTTATACTAATTACAAATGAAGGTAAATTAGAATGGCATAATTGATAAGGGGTGTCCAACATGAAGGTAAAAGTAGCGATCAACGGGTTTGGAAGAATCGGGAGAATGGTTTTTAGAAAAGCAATGTTAGATGATCAAATTCAAGTAGTGGCCATTAACGCCAGCTATTCCGCAGAAACGCTGGCTCATTTAATAAAGTATGACACAAATCACGGCAGGTACGACAAAGAGGTTGTGGCTGGTGAAGACAGCCTAATCGTGAATGGAAAGAAAGTGCTTTTATTAAACAGCCGTGACCCAAAACAGCTGCCTTGGCGGGAATATGATATTGACATTGTCGTCGAAGCGACAGGGAAGTTTAATTCAAAAGATAAAGCGATGGGTCATATAGAAGCGGGCGCGAAAAAAGTTATTCTGACAGCTCCGGGAAAAAATGAAGACGTTACCATTGTGATGGGGGTAAATGAGGACCAATTTGACGCCGACCGCCATGTCATTATTTCAAATGCGTCATGCACGACAAACTGCCTTGCGCCTGTTGTAAAAGTGCTGGATGAAGCATTTGGCATTGAGAGCGGGCTGATGACCACAGTCCACGCATATACGAATGACCAAAAAAATATTGATAATCCGCATAAAGATTTGCGCCGGGCGCGGGCATGCGGTGAATCCATTATTCCGACGACAACAGGAGCGGCAAAGGCGCTTTCGCTCGTGCTCCCGCATCTGAAAGGAAAGCTTCACGGCCTTGCCTTGCGCGTCCCCGTTCCGAACGTCTCACTGGTTGATCTTGTTGTCGATCTCAAAACTGATGTAACGGCTGAAGAGGTAAACGAGGCATTTAAACGGGCTGCCAAAACTTCGATGTACGGCGTTCTTGATTATTCAGATGAACCGCTCGTTTCAACTGACTATAATACAAATCCGCATTCAGCGGTCATTGACGGGCTTACGACAATGGTAATGGAAGACAGTAAAGTAAAGGTGCTCGCATGGTATGACAACGAATGGGGCTACTCATGCAGAGTTGTTGATCTGATCCGCCATGTAGCTGCGCGCATGAAACATCCGTCTGCTGTATAAAATAAGGTCATGGACGCATTTTGAAGAAAAAACCCTTAACAGCATATTTTGAAAAAACGCACCTTGCAAATTAGACTTAAACACAGTATACTATTTTTCGTGAACTTCTTGCTTGAGACTGTTTCGGAATTACTTAAAGGGTTAGGACCTCTCCGGACTAACTTTCCCCCGTGGTAAATGGCCGACCCAGTTGTTGGAATTTCACTTTTTAATTCTTGTTAAGGGGGGTCCATGACTATGGAAACAATGGGGCGTCACGTTATCTCCGAGCTATGGGGATGCGATTTTGATAAGCTGAATGACATGGATTTTATTGAAAAAACGTTTGTAAATGCTGCTCTAAAATCAGGTGCTGAGGTGCGCGAGGTTGCATTTCACAAGTTTGCACCGCAAGGCGTAAGCGGAGTTGTGATTATTTCTGAATCACACTTAACAATTCACAGTTTTCCTGAGCACGGATATGCGAGCATTGATGTTTATACTTGTGGAGACTTAGATCCTAATGTCGCTGCTGACTACATCGCAGAGGCATTACATGCTGATACAAGAGAAAACATTGAAATACCAAGAGGCATGGGGCCTGTGCAAATTAAACAGGCGCAAGCGAAAGTACTATAGTAAACACGAACACAAAGGGAGCTGAAGCTAGAAAGCCATTATGCGCTTTTTAGCTTATGCTCCTTTTATTTTTATAAAGAAACAAGGTGGTCAAGCTTTTTCTTTTTTTATTTTTTTTGTAAAATAAGAAAGAGATTTTCACAAACCACCAGATGCTGTAGACACAGCTCTATACAACGGCTCTCCCGACAGATGCTTTCACATCTATTTTTAAAAGGCGGAGGCTGCCGAACATACATTGCAGGGAACGAAATAGTTGGGAGCTGATTTTATTGAAATGTCCTTCATGCCAGCATAACGGAACGAGAGTCCTCGATTCACGGCCTGTGGATGACGGAAAATCGATTCGCCGAAGACGCGAATGTGAATCCTGCCACTACCGGTTTACGACCTTTGAGAAAGTGGAGGAGACCCCGCTCATCGTCGTGAAAAAAGAAGGTGTGCGTGAGGAATTCAGCAGAGAAAAAATGCTGCGAGGCCTCATAAAAGCATGCGAAAAAAGACCTGTTTCACTCAAAACGCTTGAAGACATGTGCTTTGATATTGAAAAAGAACTTCGCAATCAAGGCTGTTCTGAGGTGAAAAGCGAGCTCGTCGGAGAAATGGTGATGGACCGGCTGGCTAAGGTTGATGAAGTCGCATATGTACGGTTCGCGTCCGTCTATCGGCAGTTTAAAGATATAAACGTCTTTATCGACGAATTAAAAGACTTAATAAAGAAAGAGCGTTAAAAGAGCTAAGAGGATTCTTCTAGCTCTTTTCTCATGTGCAAAATTGGCATTTGATAGATAGGAGAAACGGTGTAAAATGAAAGGTAGAAACAAATTCGGAAGGTTTGAGAATGTATGGCTGACTATTGGAAAGATGTACTGCCTGTAGATCCGTATGTGGTCAAAAGCAGATCGATGCTGCAGGATATAGACAGACAAATTATCACACAACTGTATCAGCCTTTAATCGGCCCTGTTGCATTCTCTCTTTATATGACATTGTGGGGAGAGCTTGAACAAAACCGTCTGTGGGGCGGAGAGTCCACACATAGACAGCTGATGGGGATGACACAGTCTAACTTAAAAATGATCCATCAGGAACAGGGGAAGCTCGAAGGCATCGGATTGCTAAAAGTATATATGAAGGAATCCGAGCGGCAGGAGCGCCTCTTTATATATGAACTCCTTCCGCCGCTCAGGCCAAATGATTTTTTTGAAGACGGAATGCTGAATGTTTTTCTGTACAATAGAGTCGGAAAAACAAAATACCAGCAATTAAAACAATTTTTCACGCACCCAGCCATTTCAGAAGATGCGAAGGACATTACGCGGCCGTTTAATCATGCGTTTCAATCGCTGCAGCCGAGTGAATGGAAGCTCACATCTGATATGGAGGAAACGGTTAGGCTTGCGCAGGGCACAGAGTATACTTCTGTCGGACAGGCACCGTCCTACACCATAACAGAGGATGTGTTTGATTTTGATTTGTTTTTAGCGGGACTTTCTGAGACGATGATTCCGAAAAAAGCGATGACTCAGCAGGTGCGGGACACAATCAAAAAGCTTTCTTATCTGTACGGCATAGATCCTTTGCAGATGCAAAATGTCGTGATGAGCGCGATTGATGAGCGTGACGTCATTACGACGGAGGCTTTAAGAAAAGCGGCAAGTGACTGGTATCAAATTGAAAGAAACGGACAGCTGCCTGACTTAGTGGAAAAAACACAGCCGGTGCATTTGCGTGAAGGCGAAAAATCGGCGGAAGAGGATTCGCTGGACGGGAAGCTAATCGCATTGCTTGAGGCGATTTCTCCTAAGAAGCTTCTGCAGGACATTGCAGACGGAACAGAGCCGTCCAAAGCTGATCTGAAAATCATAGAAGAAATTATGTTTGAACAGAAGCTCGAGCCAGGTGTTACAAATGTGTTAATTTATTACGTCATGCTAAAAACCGACATGAAGCTGTCGAAAAACTATATCCAAAAGATCGCGTCGCATTGGGCACGCAAAAAGGTAAAAACGGTCAGAGAAGCGATGAAGCTCGCGATAGAAGAAAATCGCCAATACCTTGAATGGGCTGAAGGGAAAGCAAATCAGCCTTCGAAACGCAATTCAAAAGTGATTCGCGAAGAAAAACTTCCTGACTGGATGAAAGAAAAGGAAACAGCGTCCGATTCAGAATCCGGACAGCAGAAGCTGCAACCGCAGGATTTGGAAGAACAGAAGAAAAAGATGATGGAAGAGATGCAAAAACTGAAAAAATACTCTGCCTATTAAAGACAGAGAAGCGGGGTGAAGGAATAGATGGAACCAATCGGCCGTTCCCTGCAGGGCGTAACCGGCAGGCCGGATTTCCAAAAACGTCTTGAACAAATGAAGGAAAAAGTCATGAAGGATCAAGATGTTCAGGCATTTTTGAAGGAAAACGAAGAAGTGGTTGATCAAAATATGGTCGAAAAGAGCTTAAATAAGCTTTATGAATATATCGGACAAAGCAAGAATTGCTCGTATTGTTCAGAAAATGAAGATTGCAACAATCTGTTGGAGGGCTACCATCCGAAGCTTGTTGTCATTGGCCGTTCTATTGATATCGAGTATTATGAATGTCCGGTCAAACGGAAGCTTGATCAGCAGAAAAAACAAAAGTCTCTTATGAAAAGCATGTATATCCAGCAGGACCTTCTCGGAGCGACATTCCAGCAGGTTGATATCAGTGATCCTAGCAGGCTCGCGATGTTCCAGCATGTTACGGATTTTCTGAAAAGCTATAATGAGACGGGAAAAGGGAAAGGACTGTATTTATACGGGAAATTCGGGGTAGGAAAAACGTTTATGCTCGCTGCGATTGCCAATGAACTGGCGGAAAAAGAGTATTCCTCCATGATCGTATATGTACCCGAATTTGTAAGGGAGCTCAAGAATTCGCTTCAAGACCATTCATTGGAAGAGAAACTCAATATGGTCAAAACAACACCTGTATTGATGCTTGATGACATCGGGGCGGAATCAATGACGAGCTGGGTAAGGGATGAAGTCATCGGAACGGTGCTTCAGCACAGAATGTCCCAGCAGCTGCCGACGTTCTTTTCTTCTAATTTCTCACCTGACGAGCTGAAGCATCATTTTACGTATTCGCAAAGGGGAGAAAAGGAAGAAGTAAAAGCGGCAAGATTAATGGAGCGGATATTATATTTGGCTGCTCCGATCCGCCTTGACGGAGAAAACCGCCGCCATCCGTAACCGCTGCGGTTCAAAGGGGAAGGAACTGAGGGTATGAAACGAAAAGCCGCTCTTAAATGGCTGGCAGTGCTGGCCGTTGCAGGTTTAATCTTTTGGGGAAATAAAAGGTATTTGAATGTATCGCCGAAAGAGATCAGGGTATGGGTATTATCATTCGGGGTCTTTGCACCGCTGATGTTTATTGGGATTTCCATCGTCAGACCTCTTGTTTTATTTCCGGTGTCTGTTATTTCTATAGCGGGCGGACTTGCGTTTGGACCGCTTCTCGGCACGCTTTACACGTTATTCGGTTCGATGTGCGCCTCAGCTGTTTCGTTTTTTGCGGCTAGTTTGTTTGCTGCGAAAAGGAACAGCCACTATGAAAAGCTGGAAGCCATTCAGAAGCAGATGGAGGATAACGGATTTTTTTATATCTTGCTTTTAAGAATCCTGCCGGTCAATTTTGATTTCGTCAGTTATGCAGCAGGCCTTTCCAATGTCAAAGCGCTACCGTATTTTGCGGCGACGGCCGCGGGAATCATCCCCGGGACTATTGCGCTTAATGTGCTGGGGGCGAGCTTTTTGGCTGGCAATCTGCCCGCTTTCTTTATGGTGCTCGCTTTGTATATCGTGTTTATCTCGCTGCCGTTCATCTTCAGAAAGAAAATGCAAAACTTTTTCCAAGAATCAAATTAAGATTTGCCAATGACCTTTACGTCTATTTTAAAAACATCCCCCATATACTTGTAACAGATGCCGTAAGGGGGGACAAACATGCTTGAAATAATCTTTGAAGATGACCATGATGCAGCTGCTTTTTTACATCTCATTCAGCATTCGGACGATCGGAACAATATCATTGTCCGTGAAGGCATACGGAAAATCGGGATTGAAAAAGCTCAGCCGGCTTTCTCTATTCAGCGTTTTATGGAGCCGATTCTGGTCAAGTTTTTTTTAGAATGCAAAGAAGACGAGCATATGCTGTCATTGATTGAGGGAACATACTGCTTCACGGACCAGGATGAACAGCAGCATATCCTTCAGCTCGCACACAGTATTATTGAAGGAGAAGCGGACGATCTTCCGTTTGAGCCGCTAAAGCTTTCGCGGAAACAATCAATTTTGGATGAACTCCAAACGATCTGTTTAGAGGAAGGCTTATTTTCCATTCGTTCCTTTCAGACCTTCCGACTCGGACAATACTACAAGCAGCTTAGAGACATTACGGAAGCGGCGATAGATGAATATAAGATGGAACAGGAATACCAAAACTTTATTCAAACACTCAGAGACTATGTAACAGCAAAACAGCCGCGAATCAAAAAGGTGCATATTGTCCATGATGGTTCATTTACATTATGGGAACTGCGCTATGTGCCGGAACGGGAAAAAATGAAATACATAGACAGGCGATTTGTCCGCGATCATCCTATGTACATTGATTCTCATTTGCTCGCGCCGCTGATTTCCATTGCGCCTGATGAAGTGGTGCTTTACACCGACGAGCCCGAGCACATGATGGCAAGGACCATTCAAAACGTATTTCAAGAGAGAATGGAATTGCTTCCGCTGCACGCTTTTTCAGACGCGGAAATACCCGTGAAGCACTCGGAAGGATAAGGGCCGGCAGCCTGTATATATAAGGCTGTCGGTTTGAAAAAAGGAAATGCGATCGTGTTGATTTTTTGGATTGAACAATTTATAATACATAGGAGATTAAGAAAGACACACGTATTGATAAGGACACGAAGGAATGATACCGGCTTAAAGAGAGGGAAGCCCCGGCTGCAAGCTTCCTAGCTATGGACCATTCACTTTACCGCCTTTGAACTTCAGCTGTGAACCCCTTTAATAAGGAGCAGTAATGGCTGACGGGAACTCCCGTTACAGAGCATAGAGCCGCAGGTGCCGGAGTATTGGCTTTTGCGGAAAAAAGGGTGGAACCACGATTCCGTTTATTTAACCTCGTCCCTTTCATAGGGGGCGGGGTTTTTATATGCAAAAAAAAGGAGTGACATAGATGTCAGATATGGTAAAAATTACATTTCCTGATGGAGCAGTCAAGGAGTTTGCGAAAGGAACAACAACAGAAGATATCGCGGCATCCATCAGTCCGGGATTAAAGAAAAAATCATTAGCCGGAAAACTGAACGGAAAAGAGATCGATTTGAGAACACCGATCAATGAAGACGGTACAGTGGAAATCATTACAGAAGGCTCAGAAGAAGGTCTTCAAATTATGCGCCACAGTACGGCTCATTTGCTGGCTCAAGCGATTAAACGCATTTATAAAGATGTCAAGTTCGGTGTCGGTCCGGTCATCGAAAACGGTTTTTACTACGATGTAGAAATGGAAGAAGCGATTACACCGGAGGATCTGCCGAAAATCGAGAAGGAAATGAAAAAAATCGTCAATGCGAACCTTCCGATCGTTCGAAAAGAAGTCAGCCGTGAAGAAGCGAAAGCCCGTTTTGCAGAAATCGGCGACGACCTGAAGCTGGAACTATTGGATGCAATTCCTGAAGGAGAAACCGTTTCGATCTACGAGCAAGGCGAATTCTTTGACCTGTGCCGCGGCGTTCACGTTCCTTCAACAGGAAAAATCAAAGAGTTTAAGCTGTTAAGCCTTGCAGGAGCATACTGGCGCGGTGACAGCAATAACCAAATGCTTCAGCGTGTATACGGCACAGCTTTCTTCAAAAAAGCTGATCTTGAAGAGCATCTTCGCATGCTTGAAGAAGCGAAAGAGCGTGACCACAGAAAGCTTGGCAAAGAATTAAAGCTGTTTGCGAACTCTCAAAAAGTCGGACAAGGTCTGCCGCTTTGGCTGCCAAAAGGCGCGACAATCCGCCGCGTCATCGAGCGATACATTGTCGATAAAGAAATCAGCCTCGGCTATGAGCATGTATACACACCTGTGCTTGGAAGCAAAGAGCTGTATGAAACATCAGGACACTGGGATCATTATCAAGAAGGCATGTTCCCTCCGATGGAAATGGACAATGAAACACTTGTATTGCGTCCGATGAACTGTCCGCACCATATGATGATTTACAAACAAGACATTCATAGCTACCGGGAGCTTCCAATCCGTATTGCGGAGCTGGGAACGATGCACCGCTATGAAATGTCAGGTGCGCTGTCAGGGCTTCAACGCGTACGCGGCATGACGTTAAATGATGCACACATCTTTGTGCGCCCGGATCAAATTAAGGATGAGTTTATCCGTACAGTCCGATTAATCCAGGATGTCTATGAAGATTTCGGTTTAAATGATTACACATTCCGTCTGTCTTACCGTGATCCGGAAGACACAGAGAAATATTTTGATGACGATGAAATGTGGAACAAAGCGCAATCCATGCTGAAAGAGGCAATGGACGAAATCGGCCATGACTATTACGAAGCAGAAGGTGAAGCGGCATTCTACGGCCCTAAACTTGATGTTCAGGTGAAAACAGCGATCGGCAAAGAAGAAACATTGTCTACGGTTCAGCTTGACTTCTTATTGCCTGAACGTTTCGATCTGACCTATATCGGTGAAGACGGCAAGCAGCACCGTCCGGTTGTTATTCACAGAGGTGTCGTATCTACAATGGAACGCTTTGTTGCCTTCTTAATCGAAGAACACAAAGGCGCACTGCCAACATGGCTTGCACCGGTTCAGTTCCAAGTCATCCCGGTGTCTCCGGCTGTGCATTTAGACTACGCGAAAAAAGTGCAGGAACGCCTGCAGCGTGAAGGCCTGCGTGTAGAAGTCGACAGCCGCGATGAAAAAATCGGCTACAAAATCCGTGAAGCGCAAATGCAAAAAATCCCTTACATGCTTGTGGTCGGTGACCAAGAAGCAGAAAACGGAGCGGTAAACGTCCGTAAGTACGGAGAGCAGAACTCTGAAACCATTTCGCTTGATGATTTTGTGAAAAAGGCAGTAGCTGAAGCGAAAAAATAACATAAAAAGGCATGATCTCATTGAAGAGATCATGCTTTTTTTATTTCTCTAATATAGGAAACAAATCATGAAGGCTGCTGATGATGTAATCAGGCGTCACATCGGTTTCGTTTTTCTTATCTGTCCGATTAATCCAAACGGTTTTGATTCCGGCTTTTGAAGCGCCTAAAATATCAGTATTCAAATTATCGCCGACCATGATCGCATCGTCTTTTTCAATATTCATCAGCTTAAGGCAGTGCTCAAAAATGGAAACATCCGGTTTCCCTTTTCCGAAAGCGCCGGAGATGACGATTTCATTGAAATAAGGGGCGAGTTCAGGCACGCCGGCGAGCTTCTCCTTTTGCAGACTCGGATCGCCGTTTGTCAAAAGCAGCAATTCATATTTGCCTTTTAATTGATCGAGTACAGCAAATGTTTCATCATATACAAATGGGCGTTTTCTGCGTTCTGCCGCAAAAAACTCTCCTAAATATTCGCCGTATGCCGGATCATCGATGCCTAGCGCTTTCAGTCCGTTTGTCCATGCGTTTTTTCTGTACTCCGGCACAATCTTGTTCAGCTTCTGAAAGCCTTCACTGATCGGTTCTGAGAAATTGGACCACAGTCCTTCAAACGGGTTAATGCCGATCATCACTGTATATGGATACGTCTCATAAGACATGTACAATTCTCTCGCCGCTTCGCGGACAGCTGCTTCGAATGCTTGCGGGTTAAGGCCATATTTTTTCTCCGCCTGTACACAAGTTTCTGCAAATGTTGTTCTGACGCTTTTTTCATCCCAAAGTAGTGTATCGTCTAAATCAAAAAATACGGCTTTCATGATCTTCTCCTCTGCTACAGATTCAAATCTTTCTGCCAAAAGGCTCATGTTTTATTTTACAATAGATAAAAGCCATGTGAAATATGTTTTCAGACGATTTTAAAAAAACAGTCAGCCGTGAAACGAAAACATGCTAGAATAAACGGAAAGAACAGGTGACAGGCATGATTCATTTAATGATTATGATGCTTGAGAGGGTAGGGATTATCGTTATATTGGGTTTCATTCTTGCCCATACAAAGCTTTTTAGACAAGCTCTTCAGAATCAGGACGGCTATAAAGGAAAAGCGGTTTTAATCTCTATTTTTTCTCTCTTCAGCATTATCAGCAATTATACAGGCATCGAAATTCAAAAAAATATGATTGTAAACAATGACTGGGTGTTTGCGATAGATCCGTCGGGCTCTATCGCGAATACCCGTATTTTGGGCGTGGAAATCGGAGGCCTTCTCGGAGGTCCGTTAGTAGGGGCGGGGATCGGTATACTGGCAGGCCTGCACCGTTTTTCGCTCGGCGGCAGCACGGCCTTAAGCTGTGCGGTATCATCCGTTTTAGCAGGTGTTCTTGCAGGCTTGATCGGCAGGTATTTTATGAAGCGCTACCGAATGCCGACACCGCGTATCGCGGCTCTTGTGGGAATCGGCATGGAGTCTCTGCAGATGGTGATTATTTTGCTGATGGCGAAGCCATTCAGTGACGCTTGGGCGCTTGTCAGCATGATCGGGATTCCGATGATACTCATCAACGGAACAGGCAGTTTTATTTTCCTGTCGATTATTCAAGCGATCATTCGCAAGGAAGAGCAGGCAAGGGCGCTTGAGACACACAGAGTGCTGACAATTGCTGACCAGACGCTTCCATTTTTTCGCCAAGGTCTAAATGAAAACTCCTGTAAAAGTGTGGCGGCCATAATTCATAAGCTGACCGGAACAGATGCGGTGTCCCTCACTGACAATGAGAAGATCCTTGCGCATGTCGCCGCGGGAATGGATCACCACATCCCATCCAAAAGCTTGATCACCGGCTTGTCCAAAAAGGTGATTAAAACAGGGCAAATCATGAAGGCGATTTCCCAGGAAGAGATTGAATGCACGCATTCTGAATGTCCTTTGCATGCGGCAATTGTCCTGCCGCTGACATCAAACGGTAATACAATCGGCACCTTAAAAATGTATTTTAAAAACCCGGCTGGCCTGAGCCAAGTAGAGGAGGAGCTTGCTGAAGGACTGGCCATGCTGTTTTCCACACAGCTTGAGCTTGGGGAAGCAGAGCTGCAAAGCAAGCTTCTCAAGGATGCTGAAATCAAAGCGCTTCAAGCTCAGGTGAATCCGCATTTTTTATTTAATGCGATCAATACGATTTCTGCGTTATGCCGCACGGATGTAGAAAAAACACGTAAGCTCTTATTGCAGCTCAGTGTTTATTTTCGTTCAAACCTTCAAGGTGCGAGACAGCTGCTGATTCCGCTCTCAAAGGAGCTGAACCACCTTCACGCCTATTTGTCATTAGAACAGGCGCGTTTTCCCGGGAAATATAAAATTGAGCTAAATATCGACAGCAGGCTGGAGCAAATTGAAATCCCACCGTTTGTTTTACAGGTGCTTGTGGAAAACGCGCTTAGGCATGCGTTTCCGAACAAACAAGACATGTGCAATGTGACGGTCTGTGTCTTATCTAATGATACATTCGTCTATATGAAGGTGACGGATAACGGACGGGGAATTTCGCCGGACATCCTGCTGAATCTGGGAAAGAAACCGTTTCCGTCAAAGGAGGGAACCGGTACAGCGCTTTATAACCTAAATCAGCGGCTGGTCGGTTTATTCGGACAGCAGGCCGCCCTGAATATCAGGAGTGAGGTTCAGAAAGGGACAGAGGTTTCCTTTCAAGTGCCAATGCAACAGATGAAAGAGGGAGAAGAACATGCTCAAGGTGTTAATAGTTGATGATGAGATGCTGGCAAGAGATGAACTGGCTTACTTGCTCAAGCGGGCCAATGAGGAAATAGAAATCAATGAAGCGGAAAATATCGAATCTGCTTTTGACCAAATGATGGATCAAAAACCTGATTTGCTGTTTTTAGACGTTGATTTATCCGGAGAAAACGGTTTTGATATCGCAAAGCGATTGAAAAAAATGAAGCATCCTCCTGCTGTTGTATTTGCGACAGCGTATGACCAATATGCGCTCAAAGCGTTTGAGGTGGACGCTCTTGATTATTTAACTAAGCCTTTTGATGAGGAAAGAATTCAGCAAACGCTGAAAAAATATAAAAAAGTAAATCGGGATATCGTTGAAATAGAACAGAACAGCCATGCCAGCCAGCATAAACTCGCGCTATCTGTCGGAGAATCAATTGTAATCGTAGATACGAAGGACATTATCTATGCCGGAACGGAAGATGGTCATGTCAATGTAAAAACCTTCGATACATCTTATTCGGTCAGCGATACGCTCGTAGTGATTGAGAAAAAGCTGCCTGATGCTGACTTTATCCGCGTCCACCGAAGCTTTGTCGTCAATACCGAATATATTAAAGAGATTCAGCCGTGGTTTAATTCAACGTACAATCTGATCATGAAAGACGGATCAAAAATACCGGTCAGCCGGACATATGCGAAGGAATTGAAAAAGCTGCTCCATATTTGATGGGCGGCTTTTGCATTTCAGCCATTTGATTCTGCACCTCAGTCCCGCTATTCGACATGTTATCTTGTAAGCGCTTCATAATAGGGGATTCTTATTTATAATGAGGGTACCAAAGAGAAAGAGGTGAAGAAAATGAGTGCTAAAAAAGTGTATGGGTTTTTAACACAAGCATTTATTTTTGCCGTCATTATGCTGGTTTCGAATATGATTGCAGCTATTGTCCCAATACCTATCCCGGCATCGGTTGTAGGGTTGGTCTTATTATTTCTTCTATTATGTTTGAAAGTCGTTAAATTGGAACAAGTAGAAACGCTCGGAACGTCTTTAACCTCTCTGATCGGATTTTTATTTGTCCCGTCTGGTATATCTGTTATGAACTCGCTAGGTGTGATGCAGCAATACGGTCTGCAAATTGTTCTTGTCATTCTGCTCGCAACGATCATTTTGCTAGGGGCTACAGGATTGTTTTCTCAGCTGATTCTTTCGCTCAGCGGAAAACGCAAATCCGCAGCGGAGATGAAAGCAAAAACAGTGCAAAGCCCGCAGAACAATAAAGAACTCGTTCACCATTAAGGAAACAGGAGGTTCATCAGATGGAAAGCACAATGAGTCCTTATTTCGGAATTGTCGTATCGCTTGCTGCATTCGGCATCGGCACCTTTTTATTTAAGAAAACGAAAGGCTTCTTCCTTTTCACTCCTTTGTTTGTTGCCATGGTGCTTGGGATCGCATTTTTAAAAATCGGCGGTTTTTCCTATGCGGATTATAATAACGGGGGAGAAATCATTAAGTTTTTCCTTGAACCGGCGACGATCGCTTTTGCAATTCCTCTGTACAAACAAAGAGATAAGCTGAAAAAATACTGGTGGCAAATCATGTCCTCCATTATTGTCGGTTCTATCTGCTCTGTCACGATTGTTTATTTGCTCGCAAAAGGCATTCACCTCGATGCGGCAGTAATGAAAAGCATGCTTCCACAGGCGGCTACAACGGCAATTGCGCTTCCTCTATCAAAAGACATTGGCGGCATCAGCGACATCACTGCCTTTGCGGTCATCTTTAACGCTGTTATTGTTTACGCGCTCGGAGCATTGTTTCTGAAGGTGTTTAAAGTAAAGAATCCTATTTCTAAAGGATTGGCTCTCGGAACGTCCGGACATGCACTCGGTGTAGCCGTCGGAATCGAAATGGGAGAAGTTGAAGCTGCGATGGCAAGTATTGCGGTTGTCGTCGTAGGAGTGGTAACGGTTCTGGTCATCCCTATGTTCGTGCAGCTAATCGGAGGATAAGCTAAGGCTGAAAGCCTTGGCTTTTTCTATTTTATGGTGCGCCTTCGGGATCGATATATCCTTGTTTACCCACCTATTCCACTTGATCGTCGTGCCACTTTTTTCGTTCTTCATATCCATCGCCATCAGGAAGCTCTGAAGCGGGCTGTTGAACGGGATCATCTGCCTGTTTCGGAAGATGGTTCATTTTTGCTATTAGATAAGGGTGCCTCGGTCTGCTGCTGTTGTGCCTGCGATTGCCGTTTTTCCTCAGCATTCGCTTCCTGCTCTTTTTTGGACTGCTGCCTATCGCTGTCCGGCTTCTTCCTTTGCTTTGAGCATTTCCGGGGATCGGTCATGGAGCACCGCAGGTTCAGAAACTTCACATCCTGGATGAGAATGAAAGATTTTCTTTTTCTCTCTTGCGCTTATAGTAAACCCATGTTACAATGTAAAAGTTGTTCCGGATAAGTCGTCCTTGACTAAAGATCCGGTATTGTGTAGAATAGTCATTGAATTGAATATAAATCACAAGCAGAAGCACCCGCTTCTCACCTGATTGACACATGCATGTAGTTGGCAGGTTGACCGTACATTTTTATTGATACAGATGTTCGTAGTGTGGGTGTTTTATAATGCCCACACTTTTTGTTTGCCTGCAGAATGCAGTCAAAATGAGTTGTGAATCAATTCGAAGAAACTATGGAGGTGGCTCATTATTAGCAAAGATCAATTGGTTAATGAGGGTATCCGTGCACGTGAGGTCCGTCTAATCGGACAAAATGGCGACCAGCTTGGAATCAAGTCCCGTCAGGAAGCACTTGAAATCGCCGGCCGCGCAAATCTTGACCTTGTGTTAGTTGCAGCGAATGCAAAACCGCCTGTCTGCCGAATCATGGACTACGGTAAGTTCCGATTTGAGCAGCAGAAAAAGGAAAAAGAAGCACGCAAGAATCAAAAAATCATTAACTTAAAAGAAGTTCGGTTAAGTCCGACAATCGATGAGCATGACTTTAACACGAAATTGCGCAATGCGATTAAATTCCTTGAAAAAGGCGATAAAGTGAAAGCTTCTATCCGCTTTAAAGGACGCGCAATTACTCATAAAGAAATCGGCCAGCGTGTGTTAGACCGTTTTTCTGAAGCATGTGCTGAGGTTGCGACTGTCGAAACAAAACCAAAAATGGACGGCCGCAGCATGTTCTTAATGCTCGCGCCGAAAAACGAAAAGCAATAAGGAGGAAATCCCATGCCAAAAATGAAAACTCACCGCGGATCTGCTAAACGTTTTAAAAAGACAGGTTCTGGGAAGTTAAAACGTTCTCATGCATACACAAGTCACTTATTCGCCAACAAATCTCAAAAGCAAAAGCGTAAGCTTCGCAAGAGTGCTGTTGTAAGCGCAGGAGACTTCAAGCGTATCAAACAAATGCTTGCTAACATCAAGTAATCGGACAAGGAACAATTAGGAGGGAAATTCAATGCCAAGAGTAAAAGGCGGAACTGTTACACGTAAGCGTCGTAAAAAGGTTCTTAAATTAGCAAAAGGTTATTTCGGTTCAAAACATACATTATACAAAGTAGCTAACCAGCAGGTCATGAAATCTGGAAACTATGCTTTCCGTGACCGTCGTCAGAAAAAACGTGATTTCCGTAAGCTTTGGATCACTCGTATCAACGCAGCTGCTCGTATGAACGGTCTTTCTTACAGCCGTTTAATGCACGGTCTTAAGCTTTCTGGTATCGAAGTAAACCGTAAAATGCTTGCTGATCTTGCTGTAAACGATCTTACTGCATTCAATCAGCTTGCTGATGCTGCTAAAGCTCAATTAAACAAGTAATCATATAGAGCCGCTCTCCAGCAGAGCGGCTTTTTTATATAAAGGATGAGGCAACATGGTTATTGCTTTGTATTTGGTGCTGATTAATCTTTGCGGTTTTTGGGTAATGGGCATTGACAAACGAAAAGCGCAGCAGCACAAATGGAGAATTTCTGAAGATCGGCTGTGGCTGATAGCGATCGTGTTTGGAGCGCTCGGTGTCTGGCTTGGCATGCAAACCTTCAGACATAAAACGAAACACATGTCTTTTAAGTACGGAGTGCCGTTTCTTCTGGTAATTGAAGCGATTTTGATCGGCATTTATTACAGCCCGTTTGATTTATAAAAAGCAGAAAAGCGTTTTAGCGCTCTTCTGCTTTTTTTGCGAGTTTAATGGGCTGGTCCCAGTCAATTTTACAATTCGGATAGCGTTCCAGCACTCTTTCTTCAATGTTCTCAAAATCTTTTTCAGAGAAATGTTTCAGCTTCTCAGGAGATTCTGTCCAGACAAAGATGGTGTGGATAAACAGCGGATGATCCTTGGCAGGAATATGCTTTTCTCCTTCAAAAAGCACGCCTTTATACGTCAGCTGAAAGTTCTTTCGGGTATTGTTCTGTTCATCAATAATATAAAAATGTTCTTTTGATTGGGCCAGCTTAAGCCTTCTCTTTGGATTTGCGACATATTTGACTGCGGCATAGATACAATAAGCAAAAAGTGCAAGCAATATGATCCTTAAAACCATGACAAACATTGTGTGAAGGCACCTCCCTTATTGTGATGATCTGATGTAATACGAAGAGCATAGAAAAAGGTTTCACTTTTTCTAAAAGAAAGTTCTAAAAACATATACCCAATTTTCAAGTGAAATAGTCGTATGGTTAGCGCCAGGTTTTGTATAATAAGAAGGCAGGACTGATGAAGGAGGTTTTTGAAACATGGCAAAATTAGATGAAACATTGACCATGCTGAAAGATTTAACAGATGCAAAAGGCATACCGGGCAATGAGAGAGAAGTAAGGCAAGTGATGAAATCATACATAGAACCATTTGCTGATGAGGTGACAACAGATCGGCTGGGCAGTTTAATTGCCAAAAAAACAGGTGCGCAAAACGGCCCGAAAGTTATGATCGCCGGGCATTTGGACGAAGTCGGTTTTATGGTGACACAAATCACTGATAAAGGCTTTATCCGTTTCCAAACCGTTGGCGGCTGGTGGGCTCAGGTTATGCTGGCCCAGCGTGTTACTATCGTCACGAAAAAAGGAGAGATTACAGGAGTTATCGGCTCTAAGCCGCCGCATATTTTATCTCCTGAAGCGAGAAAAAAATCAGTAGAAATAAAAGACATGTTTATTGATATTGGAGCATCAAGCCGAGAAGAAGCCTTGGAGTGGGGTGTACTCCCAGGAGACATGATCGTTCCTCATTTTGAATTTACGGTCATGAACAATGAAAAATTCTTGCTGGCGAAGGCCTGGGACAACCGCATCGGCTGTGCGATTGCCATTGATGTGTTAAAAAATTTACAAAACACAGATCATCCAAACATTGTGTATAGCGTGGGAACCGTGCAGGAGGAAGTTGGCCTGAGGGGAGCGAAAACGGCTGCCCACACCATTCAGCCTGATATTGCGTTTGGTGTTGATGTAGGTATAGCAGGAGACACGCCTGGCATTTCCGAGAAGGAAGCGCAAAGCAAAATGGGCAAAGGCCCGCAGATTATCGTTTACGATGCATCCATGGTCTCTCACAAAGGTTTGCGCGATGTAGTTGTCGCTACCGCAGAGGAAGCGGGCATTCCGTACCAATTTGATGCCATTGCCGGCGGCGGAACAGATTCCGGAGCCATCCATTTGACGGCAAATGGTGTTCCTGCACTGTCTATCACCATTGCAACCCGCTACATTCATACACACGCGGCCATGCTGCATCGTGATGATTATGAAAACACGGTCAAATTAATTACAGAAGTGATTAAGAAATTAGACCGAAAGACAGTTGACCAAATCACATATGAATAAAATCCATTAGAATCTGCTGTAAAAGGCGGATTCTATTTTTTTGTCTGTACAAATTCAATAAGCAACTCTACAATAAGGATATATATAGAAAATTTGTGCTAGTCTGGATGATAGACAAGTTTTCTATATCCCAAAAAAAGGAGGATATGATGAATATGAAAAAGAAAGCGTTTTCTGGATTATTGCGTTTTTCTTGTGCAGCTTTAACAGCTGGTGCTGTAATGTTGTCCGCTTTACCGGCATCAGCCGCTTTTTGGGGGGCATCGAACGAGCTTCTGCATGATCCGACAATGGCAAAAGAGGGGAATACTTGGTACGCTTTTGGGACAGGCCTTGCTGAGGAAAACGGATTACGTGTTCTAAAAGCGGACAGCAACGGAGTATGGAGGGTTCAAAGGTCAATTTTCACTAGTCCTTTATCTTGGTGGAAGCAATATGTGCCTAATTACGAACGAAACCAATGGGCACCGGATGTGAAATACTACAACGGAAAGTACTGGCTTTACTATTCAGTTTCTTCATTTGGCAGCAATACCTCTTTAATTGGGCTTGCTTCAACTACAAGTCTCAGTTCGGGCAGCTGGAAGGATGAGGGACTTGTTACTCGGTCAACAAGTGCCAATAATTACAATGCCATTGATCCTGAATTAACTATTGATAAAGATGGAAATCCTTGGCTGGCATTTGGTTCATTTTGGAGTGGAATTAAATTAACAAAATTAAATAAAGATACAATGAAACCCACCGGTTCATTATATTCAATAGCAGCCAGACCAAATAACGGAGGCGCTCTGGAAGCCCCTACATTAACATACAATAACGGCTACTATTACCTAATGGTTTCATTCGATAAATGCTGTGAAGGCGTAAATAGTACGTACAAAATTGCTTATGGCAGATCGAAAAATATTACAGGTCCTTATGTAGACAGAAATGGTAAAAGCATGATGGATGGAGGAGGTACGATTCTTGATGCCGGCAATGAACAGTGGAAAGGGCCGGGCGGACAGGATATCGTAAACGGCAACATACTCGTGCGTCATGCTTATGATGCAAAAGACAACGGAAAACCGAAGATGTTAATCAATGATTTGAATTGGAGCTCAGGATGGCCGTCTTATTAAAAAGATGAAGCATTCAATTGTTTAGCCCTGGTACATCAGTATCAGGGCTTTTTCTAATGGAAGTGAAATTTGTTTGGCGTAAACTATGATGAACTTGTGACCATTCAAATCTTTTTGTAAAAGAGTATAAAAATGATTGACAGTAAATAAACCTACTAATATAATAAAGTTGTTCGTACAAATTAATTGAAAGTGGTTTATTTTTTGTTATTAGTCCGTATCTGTTTGGGTAATTGAAAGCGTTTTACTATAGGAAGAAAGGGGCAGTTTACATGCTTCAGACAAAGAATTATGAATTCTGGTTTGTAACAGGGAGCCAGCACCTATATGGGGAAGAGACGTTGGAACTGGTAGATCAGCATGCGAAAAGCATTTGTGAGGGACTCAGCGGAGTTTCTTCCAGATATAAAATCACTCACAAGCCTGTCGTCACTTCACCGGAAACCATCAGACAGCTGTTAAGAGAAGCGGAGTACAGTGAGACATGCGCCGGCATCATTACATGGATGCACACATTTTCTCCAGCAAAAATGTGGATTGAGGGTCTTTCCTCTTATCAAAAACCGCTTATGCATCTGCATACACAATATAATCGCGATATCCCATGGGGTACGATTGACATGGATTTTATGAACAGCAACCAATCCGCACATGGCGATCGTGAGTACGGTTATATCAACTCGAGAATGGGGCTGAGCCGAAAAGTCGTTGCTGGCTATTGGGATGATGATGAAGTGAAGAAAGAAATATCCCAGTGGATGGATACGGCGGCTGCATTAAATGAAAGCAGACATATTAAGGTTGCCAGATTCGGAGATAACATGCGTCACGTCGCGGTAACGGACGGAGACAAGGTGGGAGCGCATATTCAATTTGGCTGGCAGGTTGACGGATATGGGATCGGAGACCTTGTTGAAGTGATGAACCGAATTACGGACGACGAGGTTGACACGCTTTATGCGGAGTATGACAGGCTTTATGTCATCAGCGAGGAAACAAAACGTGACGAAGCAAAGGTAGCGTCCATTAAAGAACAGGCGAAAATCGAACTTGGATTAACTGCTTTTCTTGAACAAGGCGGATACTCAGCTTTTACGACATCGTTTGAAGTGCTGCACGGAATGAAACAGCTTCCGGGGCTTGCTGTTCAGCGCCTGATGGAGAAAGGCTACGGGTTCGCAGGTGAAGGAGATTGGAAGACAGCGGCTCTTGTACGGATGATGAAAATCATGGCTGAAGGAAAAAGAACGTCCTTCATGGAAGATTATACGTATCATTTTGAACCGGGAAATGAAATGATTCTGGGCTCGCACATGCTTGAAGTGTGTCCGACTGTCGCCTTGGATCAGCCGAAAATTGAGGTTCATCCGCTTTCCATCGGTGGAAAAGAGGATCCTGCACGTTTTGTATTTAACGGCATCAGCGGTTCAGCCATTCAAGCAAGCCTTGTTGATATTGGGGGGCGTTTCCGTCTTGTTTTGAATGAGGTCAACGGACAGGAAATTGAAAAAGACATGCCGAATTTGCCGGTGGCCCGTGTTCTCTGGAAGCCAGAGCCGTCATTGAAAACAGCGGCTGAGGCATGGATTTTAGCCGGCGGCGCACACCATACCTGCTTGTCTTATGAACTGACAGCGGAGCAAATGCTTGATTGGGCGGAAATGGCGGGGATCGAAAGCGTTCTCATTTCCCGTGATACGACAATTCACAAGCTGAAACACGAATTAAAATGGAACGAGGCGCTTTACCGGCTTCAAAAGTAGAGAGGGGGATATCACTTGACTTACACAATAGGGGTTGATTTTGGAACTTTATCAGGAAGAGCGGTGCTCGTTCATGTCGAAACAGGGGAGGAACTGGCGTCTGCTGTGAAAGAATACAGGCATGCGGTCATTGATACCGTGCTTCCAAAAACGGGTCATAAGCTGCCGCGGGACTGGGCGCTGCAGGACCCGGCTGATTATCTCGAAGTCTTGGAAACAACCATTCCGTCTTTACTCGACCAGACGGACGTTCAACCGAAAGACATTATCGGGATCGGTATTGATTTTACGGCATGTACGATCTTGCCAGTTGACCGTACAGGGCAGCCGTTATGCATGCTGCCGGAATATGAAGAGGAGCCGCACAGCTATGTGAAGCTCTGGAAGCATCATGCGGCCCAAAAACATGCTGACCGGCTCAATCAAATCGCGGAAGAAGAAGGAGAAGCTTTTCTACAGCGGTACGGGGGAAAAATTTCATCAGAATGGATGATTCCGAAGGTCATGCAGATTGTAGAAGAAGCGCCTCACATTTATGAGGCGGCTGACCGGATTATCGAGGCTGCAGACTGGATCGTGTACCAGCTGTGCGGCTCGCTTAAGCGAAGCAACTGTACTGCAGGGTATAAAGCAATTTGGAGTGAAAAAGCGGGATATCCGTCAGATGATTTCTTTGGCAAATTAAATCCTTTAATGAAAACGATTACAAACGACAAATTAGCAGGTTCTATTCATTCAGTAGGGGAAAAAGCCGGCGGACTGACTGAAAAAATGGCACAGCTGACAGGCCTTCTTCCGGGTACGGCTGTTGCGGTTGCCAATGTTGATGCTCATGTTTCCGTGCCAGCGGTCGGCATCACAGAGCCAGGGAAAATGCTGATGATTATGGGAACTTCAACGTGCCATGTTCTTCTGGGCGAAGAGGTACATATCGTGCCGGGTATGTGCGGTGTCGTGGACAACGGAATTCTCCCGGGCTACGCGGGATATGAAGCCGGGCAGTCCTGTGTAGGCGATCATTTTGACTGGTTTGTAAAAACATGTGTCCCGCAAGCGTATCGAGAGGAAGCAGAGGAAAAAAACATTAGCATTCATGAGCTGCTGAGTGAGAAGGCAAACCTTCAAGCGCCAGGTGAAAGCGGACTGCTTGCTTTAGATTGGTGGAATGGAAACCGGTCAACCCTTGTTGATGCTAATTTAACTGGAATGCTGCTTGGCATGACGCTGCTGACGAAGCCTGAAGAGATTTATAGAGCATTAGTTGAAGCGACAGCTTACGGAACCCGGATGATTATCGAAACGTTCAAAGAAAGCGGGGTTCCAATTGAGGAGCTGTACGCAGCCGGTGGAATTGCTGAGAAAAACCCGTTTGTCATGCAGATTTATGCTGATGTGACAAACATGGACATTAAAATCTCTGGTTCCCCGCAAGCCCCTGCCTTAGGATCTGCCATTTTCGGCGCCCTTGCCGCCGGTAAAGAAAACGGCGGGTACGACGACATCAAAGAGGCGGCGGCGCACATGGGAAAACTGAAAGATATATCTTATACGCCGAACGCCGAAAACGCCGCGGTGTATGAAAAATTGTACGCTGAATATAAAGAGCTGGTTCACTATTTCGGAAAAGAAAACCATGTCATGAAACGTCTGAAAACAATTAAAAATCTTCAATTTTCATCTGCCGTCAAAAAGAATTCATAAAGGGTGATGGAGCATGCTTGAAACATTAAAAAAAGAAGTGCTGGCTGCCAACTTGAAGCTTCAAGAGCATCAGCTGGTAACCTTTACGTGGGGAAATGTCAGCGGTATTGACCGTGAAAAAGAAAGAATAGTCATTAAACCAAGCGGAGTTGAATACAGCGACCTGACAGCTGATGACTTGGTTGTTTTGAATCTTGAAGGAGAGGTCGTCGAAGGCTCGCTCAAGCCTTCATCAGATACACCTACTCATGTATATTTGTACAAAGCGTTCCCGAACATCGGGGGAATTGTCCATACCCATTCTCAATGGGCAACAAGCTGGGCGCAATCGGGAAGAGATATACCGGCTTTAGGTACGACCCATGCCGATTACTTTGACAGTGCGATTCCGTGTACAAGAGAAATGTACGATGAAGAAATCATTCATGACTACGAACTGAATACAGGAAAAGTCATAGCGGAAACCTTTCAGCATCATAACTACGAACAGGTTCCGGGTGTGCTCGTGAATAATCACGGCCCGTTCTGCTGGGGAACGGACTCCTTAAATGCCATTCATAACGCCGTTGTATTAGAAACCGTTGCGGAAATGGCCTATCATTCCATTATGCTGAACAAGGATGTAAATCCCATTAATACAGTCCTTCATGAAAAACATTTTTATCGAAAACACGGAGCAAATGCGTATTATGGCCAGTCATGATTCCGCTGTGTCACCGGCCGGTATTCTGATTGACTTGGACGGTACTGTATTCAGAGGAAATGAATTAATTGAAGGGGCAAGAGAAGCGATCAATACACTCCGAGAAATGGGCAAGAAAATTGTTTTTTTGAGCAATCGGGGGAATATTTCCCGTGCCATGTGCAGAAAAAAACTTCTCGGCGCGGGGATAGAGGCGGATGTAAGCGATATTGTTTTGTCGTCAAGTGTCACTGCATCTTTTCTGAAAAACCATTATCGTTTTGCAACGGTGTGGGTGCTCGGAGAACAAGGATTGGTTGACGAGCTGAGGCTGGCCGGCGTCCAGCACGCGAACGAACCGAAGGAAGCGGATTGGCTCGTGATCTCCCTTCATGAAACGCTCACGTACGAAGATTTAAATCAAGCCTTTCAAGCGGCCGCGGGCGGAGCTCGTATCATTGCTACAAACAAAGACCGCTCTTTTCCAAATGAAGACGGCAATGCCATCGATGTGGCCGGAATGATTGGGGCGATAGAGGCTTCAGCTCAAGCGAAAACGGAGCTTGTTGTCGGAAAGCCGTCATGGCTGATGGCGGAGGCTGCATGTACAGCAATGGGGCTTTCCGCACATGAATGCATGATTATCGGAGACAGCATTGAATCTGACATTGCGATGGGAAAGCTTTATGGCATGAAAAGCGCCTTAGTGCTTACTGGTTCTGCGAAACCGGGTGAACAGCGTTTGTACACACCGGATTATGTGCTAGAGTCTATTAAGGATGTAACCAAATTAGCTGAGGAGGGGATTCTGTTATGAATCGTATCGCAGCTGACGTTCAGCGTGCTTTTGAACAAGCCGGAGAAAAGACGTTTCCTATCGAAATGGAAGAAATTGCTCTCGGAAAACAAGCAGCCGATTCGCTTTTAGAGTATGTAAAAAGAAAAAATGACAAACAGATCGTGCTAGTCTGTGACTCGAATACACATCGCATTGCAGGAATTGATTTGGAAGACCGCTTGAATCAAGAAGGGTTCCAGGCCAAATGCCTGATTATTCCGGAAAATGAAGCCGGAGATGTAGTGGCCGATGAACAATCGCTCATTCATGCACTGATCCATACGAAAAAAACAACAGATGTCATGATCGCAGTCGGATCGGGCACGATTCACGATATCGTACGCTTTGCAGCGTTTCAAAGGGATTTGCCGTTTATTTCTTATCCGACTGCTCCATCTGTAGACGGATTTACATCAGCCGGGGCGCCGCTTATTTTATACGGTACGAAAACAACTATCCAAACGAAGGCGCCGTCCGCGCTGTTCGCTGATCTGGATCTATTAAAAGCGGCACCCCAGTCAATGGTGGCGGCTGGATTTGGTGACATGCTCGGTAAAATCACGTCTTTAGCTGATTGGGAAATATCTCGCCATCTTGCCGGCGAGCCTTATTCCCCAGCAGGGGCTAAGATCGTTCAGGAGGCACTTGATGCCTGTATCGAACACACAGAAGACATTGCGATGAAAACTGAAACAGGCATACAGGTTTTAATGGAGTCTTTAATTGTGTCGGGGCTTGTCATGCTGGCTTTAGATCATTCCCGCCCGGCATCAGGCGGAGAACATCATATTTCCCATTGGATTGAGATGGAATTAATGAAGAAAAACCGGCCTCAGATTCTCCATGGGGCAAAGGTGGGCTGTGCGGCTGTGTTATTAACTGACACATACAGAAAGCTCGCCCAGGATGATGGGCTAAACGAATTTTCTCCGCGCCGGCGCCAAGCCATTCAATCGGCTTATGAAACGCTCCCAGAAGGAGAAGTATTGGCCGATTGGCTGAGATCAGCCGGAGGCCCTGCGTTTTTTGACGAAATCGGTGTCGGGCAGGATTCCGTCAAGAATGCCTTTAGACACGCGCACACCTTAAGAGACCGCTGCACCGGATTAAGAATTATCAATGAAAACAAAACGCTGATCAATCATGGTCTATATGAATAGCCCGCACCTCGAATGGAAGGGGTAACGCAAATGAAAAAAATGACTGTCTGTTTTCTTGCGCTCATGATGCTGCTGACATTATTCATTGCTGGGTGTTCAGCAGAACGATCATCCGGGAAATCGGGTGAAACCGAACTGACCTTTTGGACATTTAACGGTCTTCATGAGCAGTTTTATGCAGAAATGGTGAAGGAATGGAACAAAAAATATCCTGACCGCAAAATCAAACTGAATACGGTTGTTTATCCATATGGACAAATGCACGATAACTTGTCTATCTCCTTAATCGCGGGAGAAGGCGTCCCTGATATTGCCGATGTCGAATTGGCCCGTTTTTCAAACTTTTTGAAGGGCTCTGATATCCCGCTTGCCGATTTGACTCCGCTGATTGAAAAGGACCGCGATAAATTCGTTAAGGCGCGGCTTACCCTGTACAGCAAAAACGGCAAGCTTTACGGGCTGGATACGCATGTAGGAACGACAGTCATGTTTTATAACATGGATGTGATGAAAAAAGCCGGTGTTAATCCTGATGATATTAAAACATGGGATGATTACCATAAAGCCGGGCAGAAAGTGCGCAAAGTAACCGGAAAGCCGATGGGAACGGTCGAAACAAATGATTCCACAACGTTCTTATCCATGATTTCACAGCAAAATTCAGGTTATTTTGATCAAAACGGCAAGCTGATCCTCAATAATGACACCAATGTAAAAACAATTCAATTTTTAAAGGACATGATTAATGATAAAACGATGATTGCCGCACCGGGCGGCGGGCATCACAGTGAAGAATATTACGGCTTTATGAACCAAGGCGGAGCAGCATCGGTTCTGATGCCGATTTGGTATATGGGAAGATTTTTAGATTATATGCCTGATTTAAAAGGAAAGATTGCCATCCGTCCGCTTCCGGCGTGGAAAGATGGGGGCGACCGTTCGGCAGGGTTGGGCGGTACGGCAACTGTTGTACCGAAGCAATCCAAGCATGTTGAGTTAGCGAAAGAGTTTTTGGCCTTTGCAAAGGGTTCTAAAGAAGGAAACAAAAAGCTTTGGAGCGTACTCGGGTTTGACCCGCTTCGCTGGGATGTCTGGAGCTCCAAGGAATTGAAAGAGAAAAACAAATACACGGATTACTTCCAAAACGGAACAGGCATTTTTACTATGCTGCTCGATATCAAGGATGAAATCAATCCGATATATTTACATGAGGATTTTGCCAAGGCTTCAGACCTTGTCAACAGAAGTGTATTGTTCGACGCACTTAAATCTCAGCAGAAAACGCCTAAACAAGCCTTGGACAGAGCGGCAGGTGAACTGAAACAGAAATAGAATCCCATTCAAAAAGTGAAAGCGGGGAGGTTCTCATGAAACCTGTGAAAACGGGAACGGTTCATCCCGTTCCTTCAGCTGAGAAACAATCAGGCTGGCGAGATTTATTTTATTCGAAAAAAGCGGCGCCCTATTTGTTTACTGCGCCATTTGTTTTATCCTTTCTCGTATTTTTTCTATACCCCATCATTAGTGTCTTCATCATGAGCTTTCAAAGAATTTTGCCGGGAGAGGTGACGTTTGTCGGATTGTCCAATTACACTGCGCTAAACAATCCGACGTTCTACACCGCTCTTTGGAATACGCTGGAGTACACCTTTTGGACGCTGATTGTGCTGATTCCTGTCCCATTGCTGCTGGCTATATTCCTGAATTCAAAGCTGGTCAAATTCAGAAATATTTTCAAATCAGCGCTATTCATTCCGGCATTGACTTCTACCATTGTGGCGGGGATCATTTTTCGACTGATCTTCGGGGAAATGGAAACGTCGCTGGCCAATTCCATCTTACTTAAACTCGGCTTTTCACCTCAGAACTGGATGAACAATGAACATACCGGCATGTTTTTAATGGTGCTGCTTGCTTCGTGGAGATGGATGGGAATCAACATCCTTTACTTTTTGGCCGGTTTGCAAAATGTGCCGAAAGAGCTGTACGAAGCCGCCGATATTGACGGCGCGAATACGATGAAGAAATTCCGGCACATTACACTGCCGTTTCTCAAGCCTGTATCTGTATATGTGCTAACCATCAGCATCATCGGCGGATTCAGGATGTTTGAGGAAAGCTACGTCCTTTGGCAAAATAATTCCCCAGGTAATATCGGTCTGACGCTTGTCGGGTATTTGTACCAGCAGGGGCTTGCCTACAATGAAATGGGATACGGAGCGGCCATCGGTATTGTGCTTTTGATTGTGATACTTGTTGTCAGCCTGATTTCGTTAAAGCTGTCAGGCTCGTTTAAGGGGGAGGGATAAATGTTGCGGCACAGTCCTCAGTACAGCGTTTACAAAATCGCGCTTACCCTGTTTTTTATCATGCTGAGCCTATTGTATATTTTTCCGATTTTCTGTTTGCTTTTAGGATCATTAAAGCCGTCATCTGAGCTTTTGCGTGTAGGGCTGAATGTTGATATTGATCCAAAAGTGATGAGTTTAGATAACTACACATTTCTGTTTAATGGCGGCAGTATTTATTTCAAGTGGTTTTTTAACAGTCTTGTGCTTGGGATTTTCACGACCGTGCTCACTCTGTTTTTTTCTTCGATGATTGGGTATGGGCTTGCGGTTTACGAATTTAAGGGCAGAAATATCATCTTTGTTCTTGTGCTGATTATTATGATGGTCCCGCTTGAAGTAATGATGCTTCCATTGTTTAAGCTTACCGTCGGACTGCATTTGATTGATTCGTATACGGGTGTCATCCTGCCATTCATCGTTTCGCCGGTCGCTGTTTTCTTTTTCAGGCAGTATGCCCTCGGTCTTCCAAAAGATTTGCTGGATTCTGCAAGGATGGATGGCTGTACGGAATTCGGCATCTTTTTCAGGATTATGGCGCCGCTGATGAAACCGGCTTTCGGCGCGATGATTATCCTCCAGTCCTTAAACAGCTGGAACAACTTCTTATGGCCGCTGATTGTGCTTCGTTCGAAAGAAATGTTTACGCTTCCAATTGGGCTGTCCAGCTTGCTGAGCCCATACGGAAACAACTATGACATGCTCATATCCGGCTCAGTATTTGCGATTTTGCCGGTGATTATCATTTTCTTGTTTTTCCAAAAGTACTTTATTTCCGGCCTGACAGTAGGCGGAGTCAAAGGTTAAAAAGGGAGGAAACGTGTGATGAAAAAAGCGCGAATGATTGTAGACAAAGAATATAAAATTGGTGAAGTAGACAAACGGATTTATGGATCGTTTATCGAACATATGGGGCGTGCGGTATACGAAGGCATATATGAGCCAGATCACCCTGAAGCGGATGAAGACGGGTTTAGAAAGGATGTCCAGTCACTGATCAAAGAATTGCAGGTTCCGATCATACGCTATCCGGGCGGAAACTTTTTATCCGGATACAACTGGGAAGACGGTGTCGGGCCTGTCGAAAACCGCCCGAGACGCCTTGACTTGGCATGGCAAACGACAGAAACGAATGAAGTGGGAACAAATGAATTTTTATCTTGGGCAAAAAAGGTGAACACTGAGGTCAACATGGCCGTAAACCTTGGCACAAGAGGCATAGACGCAGCCCGCAATCTCGTTGAATACTGCAACCACCCGAAAGGCTCTTACTGGAGTGATTTAAGAAGATCACATGGCTATGAACAGCCATATGGAATCAAGACATGGTGTCTGGGTAACGAAATGGACGGCCCGTGGCAGATCGGCCACAAAACAGCTGACGAATACGGGCGGCTTGCCGCGGAGACGGCAAAGGTCATGAAATGGGTTGACCCATCAATTGAACTTGTTGCCTGCGGCAGCTCAAACAGCGGCATGCCAACCTTTATCGATTGGGAAGCAAAGGTACTGGAGCATACGTATGAGCATGTCGACTATATTTCTCTCCACACGTATTACGGAAACCGGGATAACAATCTGCCAAACTACTTGGCCCGTTCCATGGATCTGGATCATTTTATCAAATCTGTGGCTGCAACCTGTGACTATGTAAAAGCAAAAACACGCAGCAAGAAAACAATCAATCTCTCTCTGGATGAATGGAATGTTTGGTACCACTCAAATGAGGCTGATAAAAAAGTAGAACCGTGGATTACTGCGCGTCCTATATTAGAGGATATTTATAACTTTGAAGATGCCTTATTGGTCGGCTCTCTGCTCATTACGATGCTGCAGCACGCAGACCGGGTGAAAATCGCATGTCTTGCACAGCTTGTAAATGTCATCGCGCCAATCATGACGGAAAAAGGTGGAGAAGCATGGAGACAGCCGATTTTCTATCCGTACATGCATGCTTCTGTTTACGGAAGAGGCGAGTCGCTGAAACCGCTTATTTCTTCTCCGAAGTACGACTGCTCAGATTTTACTGATGTGCCTTATGTTGATGCCGCTGTTGTGTACTCCGAAGAGGAAGAAACACTCACCATTTTTGCGGTAAACAAAGCTGAGGATCAGATGGAGACGGAGATTTCGCTCAGAGGCTTTGAATCCTATCAAATCGCAGAGCACATCGTACTCGAGCATCAGGATATCAAAGCGACAAACCAGCATAACAGAAAAAATGTCGTCCCGCATTCGAACGGAACATCGTCTGTCAGCGAAAACGGCTTAACCGCGCATTTCACGCCGCTTTCCTGGAATGTGATCCGCCTGAAAAAACAGTCATAAGAGAAACAAAGCCGGAGATCTCTCTCCGGTTTTTCTTTTTTTCTCAGTAGATATGGTTCAGTACCTTGTAATATTCAGTAGCAGCCGAAGCATACACGAATTGAAAACGAGCTGACGCTAAAAACAACGAGCAAGATGTTCAAGCGGATTAAATTCCTTCGGCCAAGGTAAGGTAAAGACAACAAGCGGATCGATAAAAAGCAGCCACACAACAGTTAAAAAGGTGACCTATAAGACAACTCCCGGGGATATTGATCTTCTTCAGGATCACCAGAACGAAGAGATCGGCTTCGTCACTACGAGCGGAAGTGTGTCAGTAGAGTATCAGAAAGAACCTGCATCTTTGGCAGTGGATTTTCAGGCTGACTCAGGTGATGCCGCGGTCAATCTCGATCAAATCCTGTATAAAGAAAAATCAGAGAACCGTATTGTAGGTTATGTAGGTGATAGCGGGACCTCTAACCGTTTAAAAGTTCGTACAACATCTGGAGACATTGAACTAAACTAACTGCCTCAAGCCGGCCTAATTTCAGCCCGCTTTTTTGTATAGGAAAAAATGACCGCTTTTCACCATGAAATTATGATATATTTATGAAAAACAGCAAAGGGGATGGGAGAAAATGAATGCGGTTACAATTGTGATAGCGTCAATGTGCATTTTGGCTATCGCCTATCGTTTATACGGAACATTTATGATGGTGAAGGTTCTCAAAGTGAATGATGACGAGCCGACGCCTGCGCACGCGCTTGAGGATGGAAAAGATTATGTGCCTACAAATAAATGGGTTTCGTTCGGCCATCATTTTGCGGCAATCGCAGCGGCTGGGCCGTTGGTCGGACCGATCCTGGCAGCGCAGTTCGGCTATTTGCCGGGGTTGTTATGGCTGTTAATCGGGGCGGTAATAGGGGGAGCCGTCCATGATATTGTTGTGCTGTTTGCCTCGATGCGCAAAAATGGTAAATCACTGTCAGAAGTAGCGAAGGACGAGCTCGGCCCTGTTGCCGGCTTTTGCACGGGACTGTCCATGCTGTTTATTATCACGATTACGATGGCGGGCCTGTCGATGGTTGTGCTGCACGCGCTTGAACGCAATCCATGGGGAACATTTGCGGTAGGGATTACGATTCCGATTGCGATGGGCGTGGGCTTATTTTTTAAGAAAACGGGAAATTTAAAGCTTGCGTCAACGATCGGCTTTCTCTTTTTAATGGCAGGAGTTTTTATCGGCCCATGGGTGCAGACTACCACGCTCGGTGACTTTTTAACGCTAGATACGAAAACGCTTGCAATAGCGCTCCCTGTATATGCGTTCTTTGCAGCGGCGCTTCCCGTTTGGCTGCTGCTTGCACCGCGTGATTATTTAAGCAGCTTTATGAAAATCGGTGTTTTTATCGCTTTGATTGCAGGAGTGTTTGTGGTCAATCCGTCCATCCCGTTTCCTGCGTTTACAGAATTCGTAAAAGGCGGCGGACCGGTGCTGGCAGGGCCTGTTTGGCCGTTCATATCAATAACCATCGCCTGCGGTGCGATCTCGGGGTTCCATGCCTTTGTCGGTTCAGGTACGACGCCGAAAATGCTGAATAAATGGAGTGATATGAAGCCGGTTGCGTTTGGTGCAATGCTTGTCGAGTGTCTTGTCGGCATCATGGCGCTGATTGCAGCGACCGCCTTGCAGCCTGCAGATTACTTTGCGATTAACAGTACGCCGGAGGTTTTCCGTACGCTTGGGATGGATGTCGTCCATTTGCCTGAATTAAGCAGGGAAATCGGTTTGGACTTAGAAGGAAGAACAGGGGGAGCTGTCACACTTGCGGTGGGAATGACTTATATTTTTACCGGAATGCCGTTTTTCAGCCATTTGGCCTCATATTTTTTCCAATTTGTCATTATGTTTGAAGCGGTATTTATTTTAACAGCAATTGACGCCGGCACACGGGTCGCACGTTATTTGATCCAGGATTTCTTTGGAGAGGTGTATAAACCGCTGAAGAAAACAGACTGGATTCCGGGATCTGTATTTGCCAGCGCGCTTGCCTGCTTGATGTGGGGCTATTTGCTGTATTCAGGGGATATTGGTTCCATTTGGGCGCTGTTTGGTGTGTCCAACCAGCTGATGGCTTCAGTTGGGCTGATTATCGGAGCGACTATCGTGCTGAAAATCGCTGATAAACGCCGTTACATTCTTACCTGCCTTATCCCGCTTGCCTATTTATATGTCACTGTCAATTATGCAGGCTATTGGATGGTGCGCAATGTGTATCTCAATCCTGAAGCAGCAGGCTACAGTGTATTGAATGGCGTATTATCGATCCTCATGCTGCTGTTAGGCTTTATCATTATCGTGGCGGCTGTGAAAAAATGGGTGCAGATGTGGAGAGATCCGAGCTTAAGAATGGAAGCCTCTATCCCGGGATAGAAAAGCTAATGAAAATGTTGAGGAGGATTGGGAATGAATCTATCAATGAAATATCTTATTCTATATGTATCAGACAGCAAGCGGGCCATTCATTTTTATCGGGATATTTTAGGACTGCCGATTCGTGCTGAACATGGAACGTATGTCGAATTTGAAACAGGATCTACGATATTGGCGCTTAATACGCGAGAAAGTGCCAGAGAAATCACGCGGCTAGACATTCCAGATACATCTGCTTCAAACACATTTGAGATCGGATTTGTCACTGAAAACGTAGAAGAGGTTATTAAAAGGGTAAGAGAAAAAGGTGTCGCAATTATTGGGGAGCCAAAAGTGAAGCCATGGGGGCAGACAGTCGCCTATATCGCTGACCCGGATGGACATTATATTGAGATTTGCAGTCCGATGGAATAAAGAACAAGCCCAAAACAAGTTCTGTTTTGGGCTTTCTTATGATGTTTTGTGTCCAGTTGCTTCCAGCAGCAAATCAGCTAGATGAACGGCTTTGACTTTACCGCTTAGTCCTTCACGCTCAATGCCGAGCTTCATCTGCAGCAGGCAACCGGGATTTGCTGTCACAATGACGATCGCTTCAGTTTCTTTGACGGCAGCCATTTTACTGTCCAGTATTTTCATAGACATTTCAGCTTCTACGATGTTATAAATTCCCGCTGATCCGCAGCAGCTGTCTGCTTTCTCCATTTCTCTAAATTCAGCCCCCTTAATGCTTTGAAGAAGCTGTCGGGGCTCAAGTGACGTATGCATCACATTTCTTAGATGGCATGAATCTTGATAGGTAATGATCTGCGGCGCCTCGAGCGCTAAGTCCATTTGATGAAAATCGAGTTCGACCAATACGGATGAAAAATCTTTCAGCTTTTGAACAAATGCAGCGGCCCGCTCCGACCACTCAGGGTCATCCTTCAGCAAATGATCATATTCAGTGAGAAAGGCTCCGCAACCTCCTGCGTTTGTAATGACAGCATCCACGTCTAATGCTTCAAAAGCAGCGATATTTTGTTTCGCGAGCTCTTTCCCCGCGTTTTTTTCACCGCTGTGCCCATGCAGTGCCCCGCAGCAAGCCTGTTCAGGCGGGATGACAATGTCGCAGCCTGCCAACTGCAGCAGCTTCAGTGTGGCATTGTTGGTCGGTAAAAACATTGTATCCATTAAGCAGCCAGAAAAAAAGGCGACCCGTTTTTTCATGGGGCTAATTGACGGCAGTAAACGCGGCCGATGCTTCATGTCTTTACTTTTAGGAACATTAGGTAGAACAGCTTCCATCGTCCGCAAGTGCTCAGGCAGGACGCGAAGCATACCGGTTTTACGCACGGCGGTTTGCAGTCCTGACCGCTGATACAAACCGATAAGGCTTACTGCTGAGCGCATACGATTATGATACGGAAACAGCTCATGAAAAGCCGCCTTTCGCAAGACACGTGCGCCGAGCGGGTGTTTTTTATTTTGGTGGATAATATCTCTGGCTTCCTCAAGCAGCTGTCCGTATTTCACGCCTGACGGGCATACAGGTTCACAGGCGCGGCAGCCGAGACAAAGTGACAGCGAACGTTCGACATCTTCATCCGGTTCAATCATACCGTCAGCTACGGCTTTCATTAAGGCGATGCGCCCGCGCGGAGAGTGAGTTTCCTGAAACCCCGATTCAATATAGGTCGGGCAGGAAGGAAGACAGAAGCCACAGCGCATACAATTCAAAAGCTCGCCTTCATCCATACGCTCTTTGAACTCATCTTGGATCTGTTTCTTTTCTTTATTTGTTGTCAACTTTCCGTCACCACACGTTTTCTGGCGTCTTTCGCAAACACTTTGCCCGGATTTAATATGTTACGGGGATCAAATGCCGATTTCATCGCTTTCATCGCGGCAATCCCTTCTTTTTTTAGCTTCATCTCCAAGTAGGGCGCTTTCATGGCCCCGACCCCATGCTCTCCGGTAATCGTGCCGCCAAGTTCAATCGCTTTCTCAAAAATCTCGGCAAAAGCCTGTTCGACACGTTCCATCTCATCCTTATTTCTTATGTCTGTCGTGCACGTCGGGTGAAGGTTCCCATCTCCAGCGTGGCCAAAGGTACAAATGGAAATATTATATTTAGCAGCAATAACATTAATAGCTTTAACCATATTGGCGATTTCTGAGCGAGGAACAGTCGCGTCTTCTAATATGGTTGTCGGCTTGAGACGGGCAAGGGCAGAAAGTGCAGAACGCCGGGCTTCAGTCAGGGCAAATGCTTCCTCCTCGGTTTGGGCGGCCTGAACGGAAACAGCATCGCCTTTTTTGCAGATCTCCTCAATCTTTTCCATATCTCGTGCAACGGTTTCAAGAGGCCCGTCTTGCTCAATTAACAGAACGGCCTTTGCGTTTGTTGGAAGTCCGATGTTGGCATAATCCTCAATGACCAAGAGTGTAGGCTGGTCGAGAAATTCCAGTGTGGCGGGTATAATTTTTGCGGCAATAATGTCAGATACTGTTTGAGCAGCTGCATCGATATTTTCATAAAGAGCAAGCAGCGTCTTCTTTGTTTCCGGCTTTGGAACGAGTTTGACAATGGCTTCTGTCACGATGCCGAGTGTTCCTTCTGAGCCGACAAAAAGGCGGGTGAGATCATATCCGGCCACATCCTTTGCGAGTTTTCCGCCTGTGCGGATGATGTCTCCGTTTGCGAGCACAATCTCCAGTCCAATAGCATAGTCGCGGGTGACGCCGTATTTTAATCCGCGGAGCCCACCAGAATTTTCATTGATGTTTCCGCCTATGGTCGATATTTTCATAGAACTCGGATCAGGAGGATAAAACAAACCTTTGCTTTCAACTGCGCGGATCATATCCAGCGTAATGACGCCCGGCTGGACTGTGGCGGTCAAATTTTCTTCATCAATCTCAAGAATCCGGTTCATATGCTTAAAGAGAAGAACTAGTCCGCCTTCAGTCGGGCACGTGCCGCCGCACAGGTTTGTCCCTGATCCTCTTGGAACGATCGGCACTTGATGTTCGCTGCAAATTGCTAAAATTCTTGATACTTCGTCTGTATTCCTCGGTGCAATCACGGCATCAGGCATAGACTGAAACTGAGGCGTCGCATCATATGAATAGACGAGACGGCCGGCATTGGAGTCATCAAGGTTTTCCGGTCCGACAATTCGGATCAGCTGTTCTTTTACACTTTTGGTAATCATTTTACCCATCCCTCTTTCAAAAAAGCGCTTTCATTCTATTGTAAAAGAATAATAGAAAAGCTTCCATAGAGTAACATACAAAAAAGAAACGAAAACTCTCTCTATTTTGTATCTAGATCTACTGACAGCCTTAGACGACTTTGGTAACGCAATATATGCATGTCTTTTTGTTGTTTGTTTCAAGGACTTATCAGCGGAACGGGGAACATCATCCATTCTCAGTACCGCAGAGCACCTCCTCAACCTCATACAATTTGCCCAGGTGTCCACTAGCCGATGGAATGATAACCGCGTTGCAGCAGCTATTAGCTCAGTTTCATTAATGAATGAAAAAGCCTGCAGAGGGAACTGCGGGCTTTATTTTTTAGTCTCTAGCGTACTTTTTTCGGAACATAATCAGGAAAGTCTGTCACAATTCCGTCCACGCCGGCTTTTAAAAGCGGAGACACTTCATCACGGGAGCGGACGGTCCAAGGGGTAATCTTCATGCCGAGCGCATGAATTCTCGGCACAAGCGTAGGATCAGCGGTCACATTTTTTAAGTTGGTGTTCACGTATTTGGCGTAACCTGAAAATTCTTTGAGTTTTGCATCTGTTAAGTCCGCAGCTTTTGACGTTAAAACACCTGTCGGCATCGATGGAAGAAGCTGATGAATTTTGTAAACAGAGTTAAAATCAAACGATTGCACAATGATTTTACCGTTTTTAGGCTTATCCATACTCCGCTCTTTCAATGCTGCTGATACTTTTTCCTCGATTCCCGGATAGCGTGCAGGCTCTTTCAATTCGATCAGCAGTCCGATCTTGCCTTTATACCGGTCAAGCACTTCTTCAAATGTCGGAATGCGTTCCCCAGTGAACTGCGGAGCGAAAAAGCTGCCTGCATCAAGCTTGCGCAGCTCGGCAAGCGTCAAGTTCTTTACGGCAACCGGCAGCACTGAGTCAATATCTGTCGTACGGTTTACGGTTGTATCATGGATGATGACAAGCTCTCCATCCTTTGACATTTGAACATCCAGCTCGATATAATCTGCTTTCATCTGAAGCGCCTTTTCAAAAGCGGCCATCGTGTTTTCCGGCGCATATCCTGAAGCGCCTCTGTGAGCAATGATATCGACTTTTTTAGGCTTGGCCGCCGGCTCTGCTGCCTCCGCATTCGGTGCAAACAGAGCTGATCCGATGGAAATCCCGATCAATGAAGAGAACATTAATTTTTTTAATAAAGCTGACACATCATCCACTCCCCTTTTATTTGCTTTTCTCTTGCCAAATTATAGGGTTGCTTTGTTAAGATTATGTTTCAACAGTCTTTTATTTTCATAAAATTTCCTGATATCCAAAAAAGACCCTTTAGCAGAGATCTTTTTTGGATATATCAGCGTGCACAAGCAATTTTGTCTATTGCTCGGTCCAGACGTCATATAGATTTAAAATATAAGGCGTATAATTCGTTTTCCGCCTTCGTTTTTGTATGTCTTATCGCAGGCACTTCAAAAAAAACGGTGAAAGACCAGCAGACAAAAGATTCGCCGCATTCCTTCACCCGGTTTGAAATCTTCGTCTATTTCTTATGTATCATATATTTTCCTCATTAGATTGACATTTTTTTAAATCGAATAAAAGTCTTTGATAACATGTGTAAAAACATGAAAAACTTTCTCATCAGTTTTAAAAGAAAAAACCGGGTGCTGTCACCCGGTTTCATTAGTCTTATTGGACGGGTTTTAATCCGCCTTCAAGCGTTTTTAGCATTTCGTTTTTCTCACTTTCGGATGCGTGCTGCCAGATAACTTCGAATAAAACGCCGAGGCCTGGAAGCATTTTTTCTTCACCGCTTTGAATCGCATCCACAATTGTATGTTCAAGCTGCTCCTGATTGTTTCCGGTTACATTGGCAATGACGGCGTGACGTAAATTAAGATCCATGTGAAACGCTCCTTTTTCTAAAAAGTTATACGTATATTCTAACCTTGCACCTGGTTTATTATGTGCTGTTCTTGCGATATAATAACATCATGTTAAAAAAAGGAGAGCCACACAGACAGTGAAACAAATAGAATCGGCAAAAAACCAAAAAGTGAAGGATTGGAAAAAGCTTCACACGAAAAAAGAACGAACAAAAACGAATACATTCCTGATAGAGGGAGAACATCTTGTTGAAGAGGCGCTCAAGAGCCCGGGAACAGTAAAAGAAATCCTTGTAAAGGATGAGATGAAAATTCCCTCAGATCTTGATGTGAGCATCCAGTGCTACGTGCTGAGTGAAGATGCGTTTTCAGCTGTTACTGAAACCGAAACGCCGCAGCAGATTGCCGCTGTGTGCCATATGCCTGAGGAAAAACTGGCGTCGCCTCAGCGGGTGCTGCTGATTGACGCTGTTCAAGATCCGGGAAACCTCGGCACGATGATTCGGACGGCTGATGCGGCCGGGTTGGATGCGGTTGTGCTCGGTGACGGCACGGCGGACGCTTATAACGGAAAAACACTGCGATCAGCGCAAGGATCTCACTTTCATATTCCTGTGGTGAGAAGAAACCTGCATACATATGTGGATGAATTGAAGGCAGAGGGCGTACCAGTGTACGGTACGGCGCTGCAAAACGGGGCGCCTTACCGGGACATGTCTCAGGCTGAATCCTTTGCGCTCATTGTAGGAAATGAAGGGGCAGGGGTGGATGTCGCCTTGCTGGAAAAAACAGATTTGAATCTGTATGTGCCGCTTTACGGACAGGCTGAATCACTGAACGTTGCCATTGCGGCTGCCATCCTCGTGTATCACTTGCGAGGATAGTGTTGCGCCGAGCGGAGTATTTCACTATAATAGAACATAATATTTGAAAAACCGTGACAGAGGATCACGATTTCTGATCAACTGCCTTCCAGGGAGAAAATGCCGCAGACTGAGAGCATTTTTAACGCAGCCGGAAATCGGTTTCACCTCTTGAGTTGTCACCGGGACCGCGCACTGCGCGTAAAGGTGAACCGGAATCTGATTCCGTTATGTCAATGAAGCTGACGACAGCATCAGTCTGTCTGAAATAAGGGTGGTACCGCGGCCACAACTCGTCCCTTGTATAAGGGACGGGTTTTTTTGTTTTCCAAAGACATATAACGGTTTGTTTACATAAAAGGAGGATGCAAAATGGAAGAAAAGCTAAAACAGCTGGAACAAGAAGCTTTAGAACAAGTAGAAGCGGCAAGCTCATTAAAGGTTGTCAATGATATTCGGGTGCAATATCTCGGAAAAAAAGGGCCGATTACAGAAGTGCTGCGCGGAATGGGCAAACTTTCTGCTGAGGAACGTCCGAAAATGGGCGCGCTCGCGAATGAAGTAAGAGAGCGTATCGCCAATGCAATTGCTGTCAAAAATGAGAAGCTTGAGGAAGAGGAAATGAAGCAGAAGCTTGCTGGACAGACAATCGACGTCACGCTGCCTGGGAACCCTGTCGCAGTCGGAGGCCGCCATCCGCTCACTGTTGTCATAGAAGAAATTGAAGATTTATTTATCGGTATGGGCTACACAGTTGAGGAAGGACCTGAGGTTGAAACGGATTACTACAACTTCGAATCGCTTAACCTGCCGAAAGAACACCCTGCGCGCGATATGCAGGATAGCTTTTACATCACAGAGGAAACTTTGATGAGAACGCAAACATCCCCTGTGCAAACACGAACCATGGAAAAGCATGGAGGCAAAGGGCCGGTTAAAATCATTTGTCCGGGTAAAGTATACCGCCGCGATAACGATGATGCGACGCACTCTCACCAATTTATGCAAATTGAAGGGCTTGTTGTTGACAAAAATATCAGCATGAGTGATTTAAAAGGAACGCTTGAACTTGTTGCGAAAAAAATGTTCGGGCAAGACCGTGAAATCAGACTCCGCCCAAGTTTCTTCCCGTTTACTGAACCTTCAGTAGAAGTAGACGTGACATGCTTTAAGTGCGGAGGAAACGGCTGCTCAGTATGTAAAGGAACAGGCTGGATCGAGATCCTCGGCGCTGGCATGGTTCACCCGAACGTACTGAGAATGGCAGGCTTTGATCCGGAGGAATATCAGGGCTTCGCATTCGGAATGGGTGTTGAGCGCATCACGATGCTGAAATACGGCATTGATGATATCCGCCACTTCTATACAAATGATTTCAGATTTATTTCGCAGTTTAAACAGGCGTAAGAGGAGGATGCTAGGATGTTTGTTTCTTATAAATGGTTAGAGGATTATGTTGATATAAAAGGCATGGACCCGGCTGTTCTTGCTGAGAAAATTACTAGAGCCGGTATCGAAGTTGAAGGAATTGAATACAAAGGGGAAGGCATCAAAGGCGTTGTCATCGGCCACGTGCTGGAGCGCGAGCAGCACCCGAATGCTGATAAGCTGAATAAGTGCCTTGTGGATATTGGAGCGGATGAACCTGTACAAATCATTTGCGGCGCGCCGAATGTGGATAAAGGGCAAAAAGTCGCAGTTGCAACAGTTGGAGCGGTGCTTCCGGGCAATTTCAAAATCAAAAAAGCAAAGCTTCGCGGTGAAGAATCTAACGGCATGATCTGTTCTTTACAAGAGCTTGGCATTGAAAGCAAGCTTGTGGCGAAAGAGTATGCGGAAGGTATTTTCGTATTCCCGAATGACGCTGAAACAGGAAGCGATGCTTTAGCGGCTTTACAGCTTGACGATGCGATTCTTGAGCTTGGTTTAACGCCAAACCGCGCGGATGCCATGAACATGCTTGGTGTTGCTTACGAGGTTGCAGCGATTTTAGATACAGAGGTAAAACTTCCGAAAACGGATTATCCGGCTGCTTCAGAACAAGCGTCTGATTACATCGCTGTCAAAGTCGAAGATCAAGAAGCGAACCCGCTGTACACTGCAAAAATCATTAAAAACGTTACGATCGCTCCATCACCGCTTTGGATGCAGACGAAGCTGATGAATGCAGGCATTCGCCCGCACAACAACGTCGTCGACATCACAAACTTTGTCCTGTTGGAATACGGACAGCCGCTTCACGCGTTTGATTATGACAGATTCGGCTCGAAGGAAGTTGTAGTAAGAAAAGCAGCTGAAAATGAAACGATCGTAACCCTTGATGATCAAGAACGAAAGCTTTCTGCCGATCACCTTGTCATTACAAACGGAACGAAAGCGCAAGCCGTTGCCGGTGTCATGGGAGGAGCAGAGTCAGAAGTTCAGGAAGACACGAAAACGATTTTGCTGGAGGCTGCGTATTTCAATGGACAGACAGTTCGCAAGGCTTCCAAAGACCTTGGTTTGAGAAGTGAATCAAGTGTAAGATTTGAAAAAGGCATTGATCCGGCTCGTGTACGTCTTGCAGCAGAACGGGCTGCACAGCTGATCCATCTGTATGCTGGCGGTGAAGTGCTCACTGGCACGGTTGAGGATGATCACCTGACAATCGAAGCAAATAACATTCATGTATCTGCTGACAAAGTGAGCAGCGTTCTCGGCCTGACAATCGGCAAAGAAGAACTCATCAGCATTTACAAGCGTCTCGGTTTTACTGTCGGTGAAGCGAATGAACTTCTCGTTGTAACAGTACCATCACGCCGCGGTGACATTACAATCGAAGAGGATTTAATTGAAGAAGCGGCACGACTGTACGGCTACGATAACATTTCGTCCACGCTTCCTGAGACAGCGGGAACAACAGGCGGATTAACGCCATATCAGGCAAAACGCCGTAAGGTCAGACGTTTTCTTGAAGGCGCAGGCTTGTCACAAGCCATCACGTACTCACTGACAAACGAGAAGAAAGCGGCAGCGTTTGCGATTGAAAAATCATTGAACACTGTGCTTGCGCTTCCAATGAGTGAAGAAAGAAGCATTCTCAGACACAGTCTTGTTCCTAATCTGCTTGAGTCCGTTTCTTACAACCTGGCGAGACAGACTGACTCAGTCGCACTGTACGAAGTCGGCTCCGTTTTCCTGACGAAGGAAGAGGATACAAAACCTGTTGAAACAGAACGCGTGGCAGGAGCTGTTACCGGATTATGGCGCAAGCAGCTGTGGCAGGGCGAGAAAAAACCGGTTGATTTCTTTGTCGCCAAAGGAATTGTGGAAGGGCTGTTAGACAAACTGAACGTCCTCGACAGCGTTGAATTTGTTCAATCTGAACGCAAACAGCTGCACCCGGGCAGAACAGCGAACATTCTATTGAATGGTTCACTTATTGGCTTTATCGGCCAAGTCCATCCTTCTGTGGAAAAAGAATTGGATATAAAAGAGACATATGTGTTTGAGATTGACCTTCATGCACTGCTCGCAGCGGATACAGCGCCGCTTGTTTACACGGCGATTCCAAAATATCCGTCTGTGACACGTGATATCGCGCTTGTAACAGATCAATCCGTCACAAGCCGCCAGCTCGAGAGCGTGATTAAAGAGGCTGGCGGCAAGCTTCTGAAAGAAGTATCCGTCTTTGACGTATACGAAGGCGAGCATATGGAGGAAGGCAAAAAGTCAGTCGCTTTCTCACTTCAATACGTCAACCCTGAACAGACACTGACTGAAGAAGAAGTGACAAAGGCGCACAGCAAAGTGCTGAAAGCGTTAGAAGACACATATCAGGCTGTTTTGAGAGGCTAATAATAAAGCTTGCAGATTTCTCTGCAAGCTTTTTCTATGAGCGTTTTTTATCAGCAAGGCGCTGCGCTTTCTGCGTATTGGCAAAATGGAGTTTTGTAAAGGTTCTGAGAGCGGATGCCCCTTTTTTGAGGATCAGCTTTGCAGCCGCTTCATCCACGTGCGGGCCGGCCCCTTTCGGAAGTGTCATTCCTGCCTCGCGCGACAGTTTATCCATTTCCATTAAAAACGAATATCTTGCAATGATTGAAGCAGCAGCGACTGACAAGTGAATGCCTTCAGCCTTTGTGCTGAAGTAGGTCCGCTCCCTCACAATGTCTCTGCCCTTTAAATGATTGAAGTAGACGCCTGGCTCAGCGAATTGATCAATCAAAATGGCCTCAGGCTTTACCCCATCCATTTTTCTTAACAAATGGGTGATGGCTTGATTGTGCAGCAAAGCTTTCATTTTCCCTTGGCTCATGCCTTTTTCCTGCATGCTGTTGTACTTTTCATTCTTTAAAACCAACAAGCTGTATGGAATGGTTTTGATCAGGTTTCGGGCAATCTCGATGATTTGCGGATCCTTTAAGTCTTTAGAGTCCTTAACACCTAGTTCCTTCATTAAGGGAAGCATCGTTTTGTCGACGTACGCGCATACAACTGTCATCGGGCCAAAGTAATCTCCGGTTCCAACCTCGTCAGAGCCGATAACAGACATGCTGGCGATATCTGCCGGAGGGGCATAACGGGGGTCAGCCAGCTTTTTGGCCGTTTTCTTCTTTTCCTGCGGCTCTGCTGTTCCCCAGCGCGCGGATTCTGCCGGTGCGTTTTTGCCTTGAAACAGGACCTTGCCGGATTTATATGCTGTAATGGTACAGCCTGGCGGTTTCGCCTGAAAAACGGCTCCCTGCGGAACAGAGGCAGTAAGCGAACCGCTGTATGTCGTTTTCATTTGGTCAATAGCAGACAACGATACTTTTATCACAGAATGGGACACGTAATAATCTCCTTTTTTTACACTATTCGCTGTATATACCAGTGTATCATAACAGCGGGGGGCTCGTCTTTCCATTCATTTAATAAACATGTTATGATAAGAACTAGGATTCTCGCGGAATGGAGGAGAAACGTTGTCTGACGGCAAAAAAACAAAAACAACCGTTGACATTTACGGCCAGCACTTCACGATTGTCGGTGAAGAAAGCAGAGCCCATATGAGGTATGTCGCCGGAATTGTTGATGATAAAATGAGAGAAATCAATGAAAAAAATCCATATCTTGATATAAATAAACTTGCAGTGCTGACAGCGGTAAATGTGGTGCACGATTATGTCAAATTACAAGAGAAATGTGAGAAATTGGAGCGTCAGCTTAAAGAAAAGGATTGAACAACTATGCTAGATATCATCATCTTAATCTTGCTCCTGATGGGGACTTTACTGGGGTTGAAACGCGGTTTCATCCTGCAGTTTATCCGCTTGACGAGCTTTATTTTATCGATCGCCTTTGCGGCTTTATTTTATAAAAATGTGGCGTCGCATTTAAAGTGGATTCCCGCACCAGACTTTTCAGCGGGACAGCCGGCTCTTTCTTTTTTCACGGGAAATTTGGAAGCGGCCTACTATAATGCGATCGCGTTTATCGTTTTATTCATCATCGCTAAAATATTACTGAGAATCATCGGCTCTTTCCTGAGTATTGTCGCCGGCATTCCGGTGATCAAACAAATTAACCAGTTGCTGGGCGCTGTTCTCGGTTTTCTAGAAGTCTATTTATTTACATTTGTGCTGCTGTATGTCGCATCCGTGCTTCCGGTAGATGCTTTGCAGCAAATGATGGGGCAATCGTCTCTCGCAAATGTGATCATTAACCATACACCGTATTTGTCAGGGCTTTTAGAAGAGCTGTGGACACAGTACGGAGCATAAAAACTTCTCTTGTCCGGAGAAGTTTTTTTCGAGTATGATGAAAACATATGTGAACGTCTGGGGGTTATTGTATGCATAAAAAAGACATTATCCGGCTGCTTGAAACCATTGCAGTCTACATGGAACTCAAAGGGGACAACCCGTTTAAAGTATCCGCCTTCCGAAAAGCAGCGGCAGCCCTGGAACAGGACGACCGCAGCTTATCAGAAATCGACGATATGATGTCGCTGTCAGGCATTGGGAAAGGAACGTACAGCGTCATTAAAGAGTATATAGATGAAGGAAAGTCAAGCACGCTCGAATCGCTGCAGAAAGAAGTGCCGGAAGGGCTCGTGCCTTTATTAAAGCTGCCGGGGCTCGGCGGCAAAAAAATCGCAAAGCTGTATAAAGAGCTCGGTGTACATGATGCAGAATCTCTGAAGGAAGCCTGTGAACAGCAAAAGGTACAAGGTCTTGCGGGTTTCGGCAAAAAATCAGAAGAAAAAATATTACAGGCGCTCGGAGAAGCCGGAAAACAGCCTGAACGGTTCCCGATCGGCTACGCCCTCCGGATCGCCCGGGACATTGAAGAGCACCTTTCTCAATTTACGGATATCATCAAATTTTCTCGTGCCGGGAGTCTCCGCAGAGCGCGGGAAACGGTGAAGGATCTGGATTATATCATTGCCACAGATCACCCGGCTGAAGTAAGAGAGCAGCTTCTTGCATTGCCAAACATCAAAAGCGTGATCGCGAGCGGAGATACGAAGGTATCTGTGATCCTTTCCTTTGAATATGAAACAAGCGTCGATTTCCGTCTTGTGACGGAAGAGCAGTTTCCGACAACACTTCATCATTTTACGGGATCAAAGGATCACAATATTAAGATGCGCCAAATCGCGAAAGAACGCGGCGAGCGGATCAGTGAATACGGCGTCGAGACAGTTGAAACCGGAGACATCAAAACATTTCCGAGTGAACGTGAATTTTATGCACACTTCGGCCTGCCGCTGATTCCGCCGGAGCTCCGTGAAAGCGGGCAAGAAGTGGAAACCTACAGCGACAGCATTGAACTCATAGAGCCGGGGCAAATCAAAGGAGATCTCCACATGCACTCAACGTGGAGCGATGGTGCCTTTTCGATTAGAGAGATGGCTGAAGCATGCATGAATAAAGGCTATCAATATATGGCGATTACCGATCACTCGCAATATTTAAAGGTCGCCAACGGGCTGACTGCAGAAAGACTAAAGCAGCAGGCAAAAGAAATTGACGCGCTCAATGCGGAATTCAAGAATTTCCGTATCTTGAAAGGTGTCGAGATGGATATCTTGCCTGATGGCACGCTTGATTATGATGACGACGTGCTGGCGGAAATGGATATCGTCATTGCATCGATTCATTCCAGCTTTAATCAGCCGGAACACGTCATTATGAAACGGCTTGAGACGGCGCTGACCAACAAGCATGTTGACATTATCGCACATCCGACCGGACGCCTGATCGGCAGACGGGCCGGTTACGACATTGATATTGACAAGCTGATTGAGCTTGCGAAGAAAACAAATACGGCGCTTGAACTCAACGCCAACCCTGCGCGTCTCGATCTGCGCACAGAACATTTAATCAAAGCAAACGAACAAGGCGTTACATTGGTGATTAATACTGATGCCCATAATATTGAGATGTTAGACGATATGAAAACCGGCGTTACTGCCGCGCGCAAAGGATGGACGGAAACGAAAAACGTTCTGAATGCCCGATCGCTTGAAGACGTAGAGGCATTTCTGAAGCGCAACGATTAAGTAAGGAGGCTCACACAATCGTGCAGCAAAAAGTATTATCAGCTCTTGAATTTCATAAAGTGAAAGAACAGGTTATTGAGCATGCCGCTTCATCGCTCGGAAAAGAAATGCTTCTCGAGCTTAAGCCTTCTGTTTCTATTGACGAAATTAAAAAACAGCTGGATGAAGTAGACGAAGCTTCTGCCATTATCAGGCTGAGAGGCCAGGCGCCATTTGGCGGCCTTACTGATATCAGAGGAGCGTTAAGACGGGCGGAAATCGGCAGCGTACTCAGTCCCTCAGAATTCACTGAAATCTCAGGCCTGCTTTATGCAGTTAAACAAATGAAACATTTTATCAGCCAAATGGCTGAAGATGGCGTCGACATTCCGCTAATCCATCAGCATGCTGAACAGCTTATCACGCTGTCCGATTTAGAGCGGGACATTAATTCCTGCATCGATGATCACGGAGAAGTGCTTGATCACGCGTCGGAAACATTAAGAGGAATCCGCACACAGCTCAGAACACTTGAATCGAGAATCAGAGACCGGTTAGAGTCAATGCTGCGCTCCTCTTCCGCCTCAAAAATGCTGTCTGATACGATTGTTACGATTCGGAATGACCGCTTTGTGATCCCGGTCAAACAAGAGTACAGATCAAGCTACGGAGGAATTGTGCACGACACTTCTTCCTCAGGCGCGACACTGTTCATAGAACCACAGGCAATTGTAGATATGAACAACTCGCTTCAGCAGGCGAAAGTGAAAGAAAAACAAGAAATTGAGCGCATTTTGCGCGTGCTGACAGAGCAAACGGCTGAACACACAGAAGAGCTCTTTCAAGATTTGCGCGTCCTGCAGACGCTTGACTTTATCTTTGCAAAAGCAAGGTACGCAAAAGCGGTCAAAGCGACAAAACCCGTCATGAACGACAATGGCTTTGTCCGTTTGAAAAAAGCCCGCCATCCATTGCTTCCGCCTGATCAGGTAGTTGCCAATGACATCGAGCTTGGCGGCGATTTTTCTACCATTGTCATTACAGGACCAAACACCGGGGGGAAAACAGTCACCCTTAAAACGTTAGGCCTGTTAACCTTGATGACGCAATCCGGTCTTCATATTCCTGCTGATGAAGGATCAGAGGCCGCGGTATTTGAGCATGTATTCGCTGATATCGGCGATGAACAGTCGATTGAGCAAAGCTTAAGTACGTTCTCATCCCATATGGTGAACATTGTCGGCATTTTAGAACAGGTCAATGAAAACAGCCTAGTGCTCTTCGATGAACTGGGAGCAGGGACAGACCCGCAAGAAGGGGCGGCCCTCGCTATGAGCATCTTGGATGACGTACATCGCACTCATGCAAGAGTGTTGGCCACGACGCATTATCCGGAATTGAAGGCGTACGGCTATAACAGAGAAGGCGTCATGAATGCCAGCGTGGAATTTGACATTGAAACGCTGTCGCCGACCTATAAACTTTTAATTGGTGTGCCGGGACGAAGCAACGCCTTCGAAATCTCAAAACGTCTTGGGCTCCCGAACCATATCATCGGGCAGGCGAAATCAGAAATGACAGCCGAGCATAACGAAGTCGATACGATGATTGCGTCGCTGGAACACAGCAAAAAACGTGCGGAAGAAGAGCTTTCTGAGACAGAATCAATTAGAAAAGAAGCAGAAAAACTGCATAAAGAGCTGCAGCAGCAGATCATCGAGCTCAACAGCAAAAAAGACAAAATGCTCGAGGAGGCTGAACAGCAAGCGGCTGAAAAAGTAAAAGCGGCAATGAAAGAAGCCGAAGACATCATTCATGAATTGCGCTCAATAAAAGAAGAACACAAATCCTTCAAGGATCACGAGCTGATCAACGCGAAGAAACGGTTAGAAGGCGCAGTTCCTACCTTTGAAAAGTCCAAAAAACCGGAAAAAACGAAAACGCAAAAACGTGACTTCAAGCCAGGTGATGAGGTGAAAGTCCTTACCTTCGGGCAAAAAGGAACACTGCTTGAAAAAACCGGCGGCAATGAGTGGAATGTTCAAATCGGCATATTAAAAATGAAAGTAAAAGAAAAAGACCTGGAGTTTATCAAATCAGCTCCGGAACCAAAAAAAGAAAAAATCATTACGGCGGTCAAGGGAAAGAATTATCACGTATCGCTTGAACTTGATCTTCGCGGCGAACGCTATGAAAATGCCCTGAGCCGTGTTGAGAAATACTTGGACGATGCAGTGTTAGCCGGATATCCAAGAGTGTCAATCATCCACGGAAAAGGAACCGGCGCTTTAAGAAAAGGCGTGCAGAATCTTCTGAAAAACCACCGCAGCGTCAAAAGCTCCCGTTTCGGTGAAGCAGGTGAGGGAGGATCAGGCGTTACGGTTGTTGAACTAAAATAAAAGGGAGTATGGCCATGAGTGATTTTTGGGAAAACGAGCTTGTGGAAATCGCGGCGTATTACAGTGTCGCGGTTCTCTGCCTCGTCCTCTTTTTGACTGTGTTTGAGCTGGTGACGGCTTATAAAAACTGGGAAGAGATTCAAAAAGGAAATCTTGCGGTGGCAATGGCGACCGGCGGAAAAATTTTAGGAATCGCAAACGTATTTCAGCATTCCATCTCCCAGCACAATTCTCTGCTGCAGATGATCGGCTGGGGCGTTTACGGATTTGTTATGCTTCTGCTAAGCTACTTTATTTTTGAGTTTTTGACTCCGCGCTTTAAAATTGATAAGGAAATTGAGAATGATAACCGGGCTGTCGGCTTTATTTCATTTGTCATTTCTGTCGGGCTTTCATTTGTGGTGGCAGCCGGTATATAAGGGGACGGAGAATAGATGGAAAAGCTTGCAAAAGTACTGCTCGCCGCGGCGGGAATCTTTTTGTTAATTGGTCTTATATATCTGTTCGTATGATGAGAAAAAGAAAGATTTACCTTTCTTTTTCTTTTTTTTGCCGTCCATCTGCTATAATGATAGGGTGGAACTCTAAAACCGAAAGGGGAGGTTTTATGCAGTCTCAAAAGCCATGGCTTGCCGAGTATCCCGACGATATCCCGCACGAGCTTCCGTTGCCAAACAAAACCCTGCAATCCATCCTGACAGACTCCGCCGCACGATTCCCTGACAAAACCGCAATATCTTTTTATGGAAAAAAACTCACATTTCATGACATTATGACGGATGCTCTTAAACTCGCAGCTTTTTTGCAGGGCAATGGCCTGCAAAAAGGAGACAGAGTGGCTGTCATGCTGCCCAATTGCCCGCAAACAGTGATTTCTTATTATGGCGTTTTGCTTGCCGGTGGCATTGTGGTGCAGACGAATCCGCTTTATACCGAGCACGAGCTTGAATACCAGCTGAGAGATGCTGAGGCAAGCGTGATCATCACCTTAGATTTACTTTTCCCGAAGGCAATAAAAATGAAAACGTTATCAATAGTGGATCAGATATTGATTACCAGCGTAAAAGATTATTTGCCTTTTCCGAAGAATATTCTTTACCCGCTGACGCAAAAACAGAAAGTGCATGTCGATTATGACAAAAAAGCTAACATTCACACATTCGCCTCAAGTATGAAAGAGGAAAAAACTGAGCTCTTGACAATCCCAAAGATCGACCCTGAACATGATATCGCTGTCCTCCAATATACTGGAGGAACAACGGGGGCACCAAAAGGAGTCATGCTCACGCACCAAAACATTTTGGCCAATACAGAAATGTGCTCCGCTTGGATGTACGATGTGAAGGAAGGGGCTGAAAAAGTGCTTGGGATCGTCCCGTTTTTTCACGTCTACGGACTGACGGCAGTGATGAATTATTCGATTAAACTAGGCTTCGAAATGATTCTTCTTCCTAAGTTTGATCCGCTCGAAACGCTCAAAATCATCGACAAACAAAAACCGACGCTCTTTCCTGGCGCACCGACAATTTACATTGGCCTTTTGCATCACCCCGAATTGCAGCATTATGATCTGTCATCCATTAAAAGCTGTCTTAGCGGATCAGCCGCACTCCCTGTGGAGATAAAGCAGAAATTTGAAAAGGTGACTGGCGGAAACCTTGTGGAAGGCTACGGCTTGTCTGAGGCATCCCCAGTGACACATGCCAATTTTATCTGGGGGAAAAACAAGCCAGGCAGTATTGGCTGTCCTTGGCCGAGTACTGACGCAGCGATCTATTCGGAAGAGACGGGTGAGCATGCCGCTCCATATGAGCATGGAGAAATCATTGTAAAAGGTCCGCAAGTCATGAAAGGATATTGGAACAAACCGGAGGAAACTGCCGCTGTATTGAGAGACGGCTGGCTGTTCACCGGAGACATGGGCTACATGGATGAAGAGGGCTTTTTCTATATTGCCGACAGGAAGAAGGATATCATCATCGCCGGCGGCTACAATATTTATCCGCGTGAAGTAGAAGAAGCACTTTATGAACATGAGGCCATCCAGGAAATTGTCGTTACCGGTGTGCCTGATTCCTATAGAGGAGAAACAGTAAAAGCGTTTGTCGTGTTGAAGAAAGGCGCAAAAGCCGATGCAGAAGAACTGGACACTTTTGCGAGATCCCGCCTCGCTCCCTACAAAGTGCCAAAAGCCTACGAGTTCAGAAAAGAGCTGCCGAAAACGGCAGTCGGAAAAATTTTAAGAAGGCGTTTACTTGAAGAAGAAGCCGAAAATCATCATGTCAAATAACAAATGACATAAGAAAAAGAGAATACCTGTGAATAAACTTGACAAAGCCGCAAATCCTTTTTATCATGAAATTATGAATGAATAGTCATTCATTTCTATAGGAAGGAACGATGAACATTGAAGCAAAAACGGCCAAAGTATATGCAGATTATTGATGCAGCAGTAGAAGTTATTGCGGAAAACGGCTACCACCAGTCACAGGTATCCAAGATTGCCAAACAAGCCGGAGTGGCGGACGGCACCATCTACTTGTATTTCAAAAACAAAGAAGACATTTTAATTTCTCTTTTTAAAGAAAAAATGGGTCAATTTATTGAGCGGATGGAAGAGGACATAAAAGAAAAGACAACAGCGAAAGAGAAACTGGCGCTTGTGATTTCAAAGCATTTTTCCCTTTTAGCGGATGATCATAATCTCGCGATTGTCACTCAGCTTGAGCTCCGCCAGTCAAACTTGGAGCTGCGGCAGAAAATCAATGAAATATTAAAAGGCTACTTAAATATTTTGGATAGCATTTTGATGGAAGGCATACAATCAGGCGAATTAAAAGAAGGCCTCGATGTCCGCCTCGCCCGGCAGATGATTTTTGGAACGATTGACGAGACCGTGACAACTTGGGTGATGAATGACCAAAAGTACGATCTCGCTGCCTTGTCAGACAGCGTTTTAGAATTGCTGGTGTCCGGAATTCACAATAAGTAAAGGGGTTCTGTCCTATGAATGCAATTTCACTTGCGGTTGATCAATTTGTGGCATTCTTAACGATTCACAATCCGCCGGCAAATGCGCTTTCCAGCCGGATATTAGAAGAGCTGTCCTCCTGTCTAGATCAATGTGAGACAGATGCAGGCGTGCGAAGCATTATCATTCATGGTGAAGGAAGATTTTTCTCAGCCGGTGCTGATATTAAAGAATTTACATCGCTTAAAGACAATGAGGATTCCTCACTGCTGGCCGAGCGCGGCCAGCAGCTAATGGAAAGAATTGAAGGCTTCCCAAAACCGATTATCGCGGCAATTCACGGTGCTGCTCTTGGAGGCGGGCTGGAGCTTGCGATGGCTTGTCATATCAGAATTGCGGCAGAAGACGCCAAGCTGGGGCTCCCGGAACTTAACCTTGGTATTATACCGGGTTTTGCGGGAACACAGCGTCTTCCGAGATATGTCGGTACAGCGAAAGCACTAGAGCTCATCGGATCAGGAGAACCGCTATCCGGAAAAGAAGCGCTTGATCTCGGACTTGTGTCAATTGGAGCAAAAGATGAAGCAGAAGTGCTTGAAAAAGCAAAGGCACTTGCCGCTAAGTTTGCTGAAAAAAGCCCGCAAACGCTGGCATCCCTGCTTGAGCTTCTTTATTCCAATAAGGTGTATTCCTATGAAGGCAGCTTAAAGCTTGAAGCAAAACGGTTTGGAGAAGCATTTGAGTCAGAGGACGCCAAAGAAGGCATCCAGGCATTTCTCGAAAAAAGAAAGCCTCAGTTCAAAGGCGAATAAAAGGGGATATGATCATGAATCTATTTGTACTGATGAAACGGACGTTTGACACAGAAGAAAAAATCGTCATTGAAGCAGGAAAGATTCAGGACGACGGAGCGGAATGGATCATTAATCCATACGATGAATACGCGATAGAAGAAGCCATCCAGCTGAAGGAAAAGCACGGGGGCACGATCACCGCCGTCACTGTCGGCGGCGAAGAAGCGGAGAAAGAATTGCGCACTGCGCTTGCCATGGGATGTGACCAAGCCGTTTTAATCAACATAGAAGATGATCTCGAGGAGCCCGACCAATATTCCATTTCTCAAGTTTTATACCACTATATGAAGGATCAGGAGTTTGATTTGATTCTCGGCGGAAATGTTGCCATTGACGGAGGTTCCGGACAAGTAGCGCCTCGGCTTGCCGAGCTGCTGGACATTCCGTGCATCACAACAATCACCAAACTCGAAATCAGCGGCACTGATGCAGAAGCAGAAAGGGACGTCGAAGGTGATGTTGAAAAAATCAAAACAACACTTCCATTGCTTGTCACAGCTCAGCAGGGCTTGAATGAACCACGCTATCCATCGCTTCCGGGTATTATGAAGGCCAAGAAAAAACCGCTTGAAGAGCTAGAACTTGATGATCTTGATCTGGACGAAGAGGATGCCGAACCTAAGATGAAAACCATTGAACGTTTTCTGCCGCCGAAAAAAGAAGCCGGGAAGGTTCTCCAAGGTGAGCCTGCCGAACAGGCAAAAGAGCTCGTCTCATTGCTCCGCAGCGAAGCTAAAGTCATTTAAAGCTTGGACATTCAAAGAAACAGGGGGATGTTAGAATGGGAAAAAAAGTGATCGTACTCGGAGAAATTCGCGATGGAGAATTGCGGAATGTCACCTTTGAAGCATTAGCTGCAGGAAAAACAATTTCAGGCGATGGAGAAGTCGTCGGGGTTCTCATCGGAGAAAATGTACAAAGCGTTGCACAAGAGCTTATCCATTACGGAGCTGATAAAGTTCTCACTGCCGAGGATCCGAAGCTGAAAGCATACACGGCAGACGGATACAGCCAGGTCATGAGGGCCATTATTGACCAAGAAAAACCTGATTCAGTCATATGCGGGCACACGGCAATGGGCAAAGACCTTTCACCGAAACTCGCGGCCCGGCTGCAAACAGGCTTAATTTCTGATGCTACAGATGTAAGCGTTACCGGCGAGAATGTCGTGTTCACGCGGCCAATTTACTCGGGGAAAGCATTTGAACGCGTCATTTCAACCGACCCGCTGATTTTTGCAACGATTCGCCCTAATAATATTCAAGCTTCAGAAAAAGACGCCAGCAGGTCAGGGAGTATTGAAAGCATTGATGTTTCTCTTACTGACCTCCGCACCGTAATTCAAGAAGTCATGAAAAAAACCGCGGACGGGGTTGATCTCTCCGAAGCCAAAATTATCGTTGCTGGCGGCCGCGGAGTTAAAAGCAAGGAAGGATTTCAGCCGCTGCAAGAGCTTGCCGAGGTGCTGGGAGCCGCAGTCGGGGCATCTCGCGGGGCGTGTGACGCTGATTATTGCGATTACGCTCTCCAAATCGGGCAGACCGGGAAAGTCGTTACCCCGGATTTGTACATTGCCTGTGGCATTTCCGGGGCCATCCAGCATTTGGCCGGCATGTCAAACAGCAAGGTGATAGTCGCCATCAATAAAGATCCCGAAGCGGATATCTTTAAAATAGCGGATTACGGCATTGTAGGCGATTTATTTGAAGTCGTCCCGTTATTAACGGAGGAATTCAAACAATTAAATATACACTCGTAGAGAAAACCCCGGACTGCTGAAGTTCGGGGTTTTGATATCTTTAAATATATACGTACAAATATAAATTTTATAAAATATTTCGTTGACATGTACGAACATATATAATAAGGTTACTTTAAAAGCGCTTACATTCATGATAACTCCTCAGGCAAAAGACAGAACTCATATTTGACTGTGGTGCTTTTCATATTCGTATGAAAGGAATGATCATGCATGTCTGAACATCAAGCAGTGATCCAAACAGATATTGTAAAAGGAACCATTAACAAAAACATATACGGTCATTTTGCCGAACATTTAGGTAGAGGGATTTATGAGGGAATTTGGGTCGGAACGGACTCGAACATTCCCAACATAAACGGAATACGAAAGGATGTGCTGGAAGCGCTCAAACAGCTGAATATTCCTGTCCTTAGGTGGCCGGGCGGGTGTTTTGCGGACGAATATCATTGGGCAAACGGTGTCGGTGACCGTAAGACGATGCTTAATACGCATTGGGGCGGTACAGTCGAATCAAATGAATTCGGAACGCATGAATTTATGATGCTTTGCGAGCTGCTTGAATGCGAGCCTTATATTTGCGGCAATGTCGGAAGCGGAACGGTTCAGGAAATGGCGGAATGGATCGAGTATATGACGTTTGAAGAAGGCACGCCGATGTCAGACTGGAGAAAACAAAATGGAAGAGAGGAGCCTTGGCGGCTGAAATATTTCGGCGTAGGCAATGAAAACTGGGGCTGCGGCGGCAACATGCATCCTGAATACTACGCAGATCTGTACCGGCGTTTTCAAACCTATGTCCGCAATTACAGCGGAAATGAAATATACAAAATTGCAGGCGGCGCAAATGTGGACGATTTTCATTGGACGGACGTACTCATGAAAAAAGCCGCTGGCCTGATGGACGGATTGAGTCTTCATTATTACACGATTCCGGGTGATTTCTGGAAAGGCAAAGGATCAGCTACAGAATTCACGGAGGATGAATGGTTCATTACGATGAAAAAAGCCAAATACATCGATGAATTGATTCAAAAACACGGCACGATTATGGACCGGTACGATCCGGAGCAGCGGGTCGGGCTGATTATTGATGAATGGGGCACGTGGTTTGATCCTGAGCCAGGCACGAACCCTGGATTCCTGTATCAGCAAAACACCATTCGTGATGCACTGGTGGCGGCTTCTCATTTCCACATTTTCCATCAGCATTGCCGCCGAGTGCAAATGACCAACATCGCCCAAACAGTAAACGTTCTTCAAGCAATGATTTTGACTGAGGGAGAGCAGATGCTTTTGACACCGACGTACCATGTATTTGATATGTTTAAGGTACACCAGGACGCTTCTCTTTTAGACACTGAAACAACGTCTGCTGACTATGAATGGAAGGGCGAAACGCTGCCGCAAATCAGTATTTCAGCCTCGAAACATGCAGAAGGCGATATCAATATCACAATCTGCAACATCGATCACCAAAACAAAGCGGAGGCTGAGATCGAGCTAAGGGGTCTTCACAAGGCAGCGGACCATTCCGGAGTCATTCTGACAGCTGACAAAATGAATGCACATAACACGTTTGAGAATCCTCATCACGTCAAACCGGAATCTTTCAGCCAATACACGCTCAACAAAAACAAACTGAAGGTAAAACTCCCGCCAATGTCAGTCGTCTTACTCACGTTGCGTGCTGATTCTTGATCGAGCGAGAGCGCCGGAGCTTCATGCCGGCGCTCTTTTCATGTTTTAAAACAGCTCCGGCAGGGCATGGTAAAGGTACATGACAGTGAAGAGGAGATGTTATTCTATGCTTCGTACCATTCTAATGATCATTGGGGCGATTGTAGTCATTGGGGCCATTATCAGATTCGTGTTTTAATGAAAAGTGACATAACCCATTCAATCCAGATAAACATGAGTAAAGCGATTGTGATCAGGAAAAAATAATTTGTAAGCATTAAAATAGCGTGAACGAATGGGAGATGCTATACTAAAAATCATCATTTCACAATTGGAGGAATACAATAATGGCTATCGTAAAAGCAACTGATCAATCTTTCTCAGCTGAAACAAGCGAAGGCGTCGTACTGGCTGACTTCTGGGCTCCTTGGTGCGGACCTTGTAAAATGATTGCACCTGTTCTTGAAGAACTAGATCAAGAAATGGGAGACAAACTGAAAATCGTAAAAATCGATGTAGACGAGAACCAAGAAACAGCCGGCAAATACGGCGTTATGAGCATCCCGACACTTCTTGTCTTAAAAGATGGAGAAGTTGTTGAAACATCTGTCGGCTTCAAACCGAAAGAAGCGCTTCAAGAGCTTGTAAACAAACATCTTTAATTTTCGGCTGCCGACATGCCAGAGCGATTCCGATTGAGGGATCGCTTTTTTTATTCACCAATCGTGAAGCATAGAGAAAAACAAACGTTCGTGTTAAACTGGAAACAAAGGAATAAACTTAAGGAAGGGTAATATATGAACAAACAACTGAAAGAAAAACTCGCCCTCCTTCCCGATCAGCCCGGGTGTTATCTCATGAAAGACCGGCAGCAGACTGTGATCTACGTAGGAAAAGCAAAAGTGCTGAAAAACAGAGTGCGCTCCTACTTCACAGGTTCTCATGATGCGAAAACACAAAGGCTTGTGACGGAAATCGAGGATTTTGAATATATCGTGACGTCCTCCAATCTAGAAGCGCTTATTTTAGAAATGAATCTGATCAAAAAGCATGATCCGAAATACAACGTCATGCTGAAAGACGACAAAACCTATCCTTTCATAAAACTCACCCATGAACGCCACCCAAGGCTGATTGTCACCCGCAATGTCAAAAAAGACAAAGGGCGCTATTTCGGGCCGTACCCGAATGTTCAGGCCGCAAGGGAAACAAAAAAACTGCTTGACCGTCTGTACCCTCTCAGAAAATGCTCCAAGCTGCCGGACAGAGTGTGCCTCTACTATCATCTGGGCCAATGTCTCGCTCCGTGCGTAAAGGACATTTCCGAAGAGACGAACAGAGAACTGGTTGAAAGCATTACCCGTTTCTTAAAGGGCGGCTATAATGAGGTCAAAAAAGAGCTTGAAGGGAAAATGCATGAAGCTGCTGAGAATCTAGAGTTTGAACGGGCAAAAGAGCTTCGCGACCAAATCGCCCATATTGAATCAACGATGGAAAAACAAAAAATGACGATGAACGATCTAGTCGACCGTGACGTATTCGCGTACGCATATGATAAGGGCTGGATGTGCGTACAGGTCTTTTTTATCCGCCAAGGAAAGCTCATTGAACGCGATGTCAGCATGTTCCCGCTCTATCAGGAAGCAGATGAAGAGTTTCTAACGTTCATCGGGCAGTTCTATTCAAAAAACAACCACTTCCTTCCAAAGGAAATTTTGGTTCCGGACAGCGTTGATCAATCCATGATCGAGCAGCTGCTCGAAACAAACGTCCACCAGCCAAAAAAAGGCTCGAAAAAAGAACTGCTTATGCTGGCCCATAAAAACGCGAAAATCGCGCTGAAAGAAAAATTCTCCTTAATTGAACGGGACGAGGAGCGCTCAATCGGGGCTGTGCATAAACTCGGTGAGGCACTGAATATTTATACTCCGCACAGAATTGAAGCGTTTGATAACTCAAACATACAGGGGACAAACCCGGTTTCCGCGATGATCGTGTTTATCGACGGCAAGCCGAACAAAAAGGAATACCGCAAATATAAAATCAAAACCGTTACGGGACCGGATGATTACGGCTCAATGAGAGAGGTCGTTAGAAGACGCTATACGAGAGTGCTTCGCGAAAATCTGCCTCTGCCTGATTTGATCATCATTGACGGAGGAAAAGGGCAGATCAACGCTGCAAGGGATGTTATTGAAAATGAACTTGGCTTGGATATCCCGATCGCCGGTTTAGCCAAAGACGAAAAACACAGAACTTCAAATTTATTAATTGGCGATCCGCTGGAGACGGTGTATCTGGAACGGAACAGTCAAGAATTTTACCTCCTGCAGCGCATTCAGGACGAGGTGCACCGTTTTGTAATCAGCTTTCACAGGCAAATCCGCGGAAAAAGCGCGTTTCAATCCGTATTGGACGACATCCCGGGTATCGGAGAGAAAAGAAAGAAAATGCTGTTAAAGCATTTCGGTTCGGTTAAAAAAATGAAGGAAGCAAGCCTTGAGGACATCAAAAAAGCGGGTGTTCCCGCAGCGGTTGCTCAGCTGCTTTACGATAAATTGCAAAAATAATGTTGTCCTTTTAAAAAAGATCTGATAAAATGTGAACTAATTTCATAGTTAGATCGTGTTATATGGTGAAGATAGAGGTGCGAACTTCAAGAGTAAGCCTTTGGAGAAAGATGGATTCTGTGAAAAAGGCTGAAAGGGGAGCGTCGCCGAAGCAAATAAAACCCCATCGGTATTATTTGCTGGCCGTGCATTGAATAAATGTAAGGCTGTCAAGAAATCATTTTCTTGGAGGGCTATCTCGTTGTTCATAATCATTCATGATGATTAAATGTAAGCAATGAGAGAAATTCCTCTCGTTGCTTTTTTTATTGTGGACAAAGCACTCTTTCTCCTCACCCGCACGAACCAAAATGTAAAGGGTGGTCATACATGGGTCTTATTGTACAAAAATTCGGAGGTACTTCCGTCGGCTCAGTCGAAAAAATTCAAAATGCGGCAAACCGCGCGATTTCAGAAAAACAGAAGGGCCATCAAGTCGTTGTTGTCGTTTCAGCTATGGGAAAATCCACTGACGAATTGGTCGGTCTTGCAAAAGCAATTTCTGACCAGCCGAGCAAACGAGAAATGGATATGCTGCTGGCGACGGGCGAGCAGGTCACCATTTCCTTGCTTTCAATGGCGCTGCAGGAAAAAGGCTATGACGCTGTGTCCTATACCGGCTGGCAGGCGGGAATCCGCACGGAAGCCGTTCACGGAAACGCCAGAATCACAGATATTGACACTTCGGTTTTAGCAGACCAGCTTGAGCAAGGAAAAATTGTTATTGTCGCAGGATTCCAAGGCATGACAGAGGATTGCGAAATCACGACATTGGGCCGGGGCGGTTCAGACACAACTGCAGTTGCTTTGGCTGCCGCATTACAAGCGGATAAATGTGATATATACACGGACGTGCCCGGCGTGTTTACTACCGATCCGCGCTATGTGAAATCAGCGAGAAAACTTGCCGGCATCTCATACGATGAAATGCTTGAGCTTGCCAATTTGGGCGCCGGCGTTCTTCATCCGAGAGCCGTTGAATTCGCGAAAAATTACCAAGTGCCTTTAGAAGTGCGTTCAAGTACAGAAACAGAAGCGGGAACATTAATTGAGGAGGAATCATCCATGGAGCAAAATTTAATTGTCAGAGGCATTGCGTTTGAAGATCAAATTACAAGGGTAACCATTTACGGGCTGACTGGCGGCCTGACAACCCTATCTACCATTTTTACAACACTTGCCAAAAGAAACATTAACGTCGATATCATTATCCAAACGCAGGCTGGAGACAATCAGACTGGAATTTCCTTCTCTGTTAAAACAGAAGACGCAGACCAAACCGTTGAGGTGCTTGAAGAGTATAAAGACGCGCTTGAATTCGAGAAAATCGAGACAGAAAGCAAATTGGCCAAAGTATCCATTGTCGGATCCGGCATGGTCTCAAATCCTGGTGTAGCGGCTGAAATGTTTGCTGTACTGGCGGAAAAAAACATATTAATCAAAATGGTCAGCACATCTGAAATCAAAGTTTCAACAGTCGTAAGCGAAAATGACATGGTGAAAGCGGTCGAAGCGCTGCACGATGCATTTGAGCTTTCAAAACATCCTTCAGCTGTGTAATGACAATCAAAAAGGCGGGACTATGCAGTCACCGCCTTTTTGATTACACAGGGTCTTTCATATCCCATTTCACAGTCAGAACCACCTTATCGGCTCTCTTTTTCACTTGTTCATATGATTCAGCAATCTGGTCATTCATCAATTGAATTTGTTCAGCAATAAAACCTGCTTCCAGCTGAAAGCATGGCTCTTTCTGATGTTTAAGCCGGTTGGAAATAATCGGCCCTTCAAGTTCAAATTCAAGCTCCTGTTTTTTAGAACTTACGTTGGTGAGGGTTCCCCAGCCCGCTTCTTCAAAGAAGGCCGGAAATTCCTCCCATGATTCAAGAGGAAATTTACGGGCGAGATGTTTCCCTGCCCAATACATCATGGAAGAGTAATCTTGGCCAAGCATATCTGGGAGAACGATCTCTCGTATTAGTTCGTAGGCATAGGCATTCATTTCAATTTCTTTTAGGTTGTCAATAGATGCTTCAAATTTTGACTTCATATCTGTCTCCCCTCTCTCCTTGGTATATTATAGCCCAAACAGGGGGGAGGATTACAGAATGATCCTATAATTCTTATGAAAAATTAAACAGAAACATATATTGATAAAATAAAATTTTTAAATCAACTATTCAATTCGGAAAATTATAATTTATGTACGCGTTTTCTTGACGCCCTTTTGAGGGAGGAGTAAAATGAAATTGTCAATAAATCTTAATAAAGTGCTTACAATTGAAAGAAGTGGGGGAAGAGATTTAGCACATTTCGCACTTATCAAACAGGGGGTAAAGTAATGTCTGGGAACAGAGAGTTTTATTTTCGAAGATTGCATTCCTTGCTTGGCGTCATACCGGTCGGCATCTTTCTCATTCAGCATTTAGTCGTCAACCAGTTTGCCGCAAGGGGCGCTGAAGCATTCAATAGTGCTGCTCATTTTATGGATAGTCTGCCTTTCAGGTATGCCTTGGAAATTTTTATAATCTTCTTACCATTAATTTATCATGCAGTTTATGGTGTGTACATAGCGTTTACTGCAAAAAATAACGCAGGCCAATACAGCTATATGAGAAACTGGCTCTTCGTCCTGCAGCGTGTAACCGGTATCATCACCCTCATTTTCGTGAGCTGGCACGTGTGGGAAACCCGTATTGCCGCACAAATGGGCGCTGAGGTCAATTTCGACATGATGGCGAATATCTTGAGCTCTCCGGCTATGCTTGGCTTTTACATTGTTGGTGTTTTATCAACAATTTTCCACTTCTCGAACGGTTTATGGTCTTTCGCTGTTACATGGGGCATCACGGTAACGCCTCGTTCTCAAAGAATTTCGACATACGTTACGCTGATTATTTTTGTTGCACTGTCTTACGTAGGCTTAAAAGCGATTTTTGCATTTGTATAAGAGTACTAGATTACTAGAGGGAGAGGGGCTATCATGAGTCAATCAAGCATTATCGTAGTCGGCGGGGGTCTTGCCGGCCTCATGGCGACAATTAAAGCAGCGGAATCAGGAATGGCGGTTAAGCTGTTTTCCATCGTTCCTGTCAAACGTTCTCATTCGGTTTGTGCGCAAGGCGGCATAAACGGAGCGGTCAATACAAAAGGGGAAGGTGACTCTCCGTGGGAACATTTTGATGACACTGTATACGGAGGAGACTTTCTTGCAAACCAGCCGCCGGTTAAAGCGATGTGTGAAGCGGCGCCTTCTATCATCCACTTATTAGACCGGATGGGCGTCATGTTTAACCGGACGCCTGAAGGACTGCTTGATTTCCGCCGATTCGGGGGTACACAGCACCACAGAACAGCTTATGCGGGTGCGACGACGGGACAGCAGCTGCTTTACGCACTGGACGAGCAAGTGCGCAGATACGAAGTTGCGGGTCTGGTTACAAAATACGAAGGCTGGGAATTCCTTGGCGCTGTATTAGATGATGACAGAACCTGCCGCGGAATTGTTGCGCAAAACCTGACAAGCATGCAAATTGAATCCTTCCGTTCAGACGCTGTCATCATGGCAACGGGCGGACCGGGAATCATTTTTGGAAAATCGACGAACTCCATGATTAACACAGGGTCTGCTGCGTCAATCGTTTATCAGCAGGGAGCGTATTATGCAAACGGAGAATTTATTCAAATCCACCCGACAGCCATACCGGGCGATGATAAACTAAGACTGATGAGTGAATCAGCGCGCGGTGAAGGCGGACGCGTGTGGACATATAAAGACGGTAAGCCATGGTATTTCTTAGAGGAGAAATATCCGGCTTATGGAAACCTGGTGCCGCGTGATATTGCGACACGCGAAATATTTGATGTGTGCGTCAACCAGAAGCTCGGCATTAACGGCGAAAACATGGTGTATCTCGATTTGTCTCATAAAGATCCGAAAGAGCTTGATATCAAGCTTGGCGGCATCATTGAGATTTATGAGAAATTCATGGGAGACGACCCGCGGAAGCTTCCGATGAAAATCTTCCCGGCGGTCCATTATTCAATGGGCGGTTTATGGGTGGATTACGATCAAATGACAAACATCCCGGGACTCTTTGCAGCGGGGGAATGTGATTACTCCATGCACGGAGGCAACCGCTTGGGGGCAAACTCCCTGCTCTCCGCGATTTACGGAGGAATGGTGGCCGGGCCGAATGCGGTGAAATATGTAAACGGCTTAGAATCTTCAGCAGAAGACATGTCTTCATCTTTATTCGACGCTCACGTTAAAAAAGAAGAAGAAAAATGGGCTGAGATTATGAATATGGACGGAACCGAAAATGCCTATGTTCTTCACAAAGAGCTTGGGGAGTGGATGACGGCGAACGTCACAGTTGTCCGCCATAACGACAAGTTATTGAAAACGGATGACAAAATTCAGGAATTAATGGAGCGGTTTAAAAAGATCAACATCAATGACACAACAAAATGGAGCAACCAGGGGGCAATGTTCACACGCCAATTCTCGAACATGCTTCAGCTTGCAAGGGTGATTACCCTTGGCGCATACAACCGCAATGAAAGCCGGGGTGCCCATTATAAACCGGATTATCCTGAACGTAATGATGATGAATGGCTCAAAACAACAATGGCTAAACATGTAAGCCCGTATGAAGCGCCGGAATTTGAGTATCAGGATGTCGATGTCTCACTGATAACGCCTCGGAAACGGGATTACTCGAAGAAGAAGGTGGCGAAATAATCATGAGTGAACAAAAAACCATACGATTTATTATCACACGTCAAGATACAGCTGACAGCACGCCTTATGATGAAGAATTTGAGGTTCCATACCGCCCGAACCTGAACGTCATTTCCGCTTTGATGGAAATTCGCCGGAATCCGGTTAACGTGAAAGGTGAAAAGACAACCCCTGTCACTTGGGATATGAACTGTCTTGAAGAAGTATGCGGCGCATGTTCAATGGTCATAAACGGAAAACCCCGCCAGTCTTGTACGGCACTTATCGACCAGCTTGAACAGCCGATCCGCTTAAAACCAATGAAAACATTCCCAGTCGTGCGTGATTTGCAGGTTGACCGGAGCAGAATGTTTGATTCATTGAAAAAGGTAAAAGCGTGGATACCGATTGACGGTACGCACGATTTAGGACCGGGACCGAGAATGCCGGAAAAACGCCGTCAATGGGCATATGAATTATCAAAATGCATGACGTGCGGCGTCTGCCTCGAAGCCTGCCCGAATGTGAACAGCAAATCGAAGTTCATGGGGCCGGCACCGATGTCTCAGGTCCGCCTGTTTAACGCACATCCGACAGGTGCCATGAATAAATCTGACCGATTAGAAGCACTGATGGATGAAGGCGGCCTTGCAGATTGCGGCAACTCGCAAAACTGTGTTCAATCCTGTCCGAAAGGCATCCCGCTTACTACATCTATTGCAGCCTTGAACAGAGATACAAACTTACAAGCGTTCCGCAATTTCTTCGGAAGCGACAGAGTATAAGAAGAAAAAACCTCTTCCGCATGGGAGAGGTTTTTTTAACAATAAGGAGATGAAATAAAGATGAAGCTACCCGCTTATATTGATATGCCGTTCCAAGAATGGAAAACATCCTTTTCTTTTTTTAATGAAGTATCCGTGCGGTTTTCCGAGACGGACATGTTTGGACATATGAATAATGTAACGCCTTTTATATATTTTGAGGAGGCACGGATTTCTTATTTTAAAAAGCTGAATATGATGAATGAAAACAAACAGACTATGACGGTCGTGGCAAGCCAGCAATGCGATTATTTGCGCCAAGTTATGCCTTATGAAGAGCTGCGTATCTATGTGAAAACAAGTGCTGTCGGCAGCTCATCTCTTACCCTGCACTATTTCGGAGAGAACCGCTCCGGTGAACCCTGCTTCACCGGAGCAGTTGTGATGGTTCAAGTCTCAAAGGATAGCGGCAAGGCTGTCAGCTGGACGGATGAGGAAAAACAAACCCTTCTCCATACACCATAAACTAATTCTCTTGTAAACGTCACCTCCTGTGCCCTTCTTACATATGATATCTCGACTATATCAAAACCCATTCGTTTCTGATTCGCTCTCACCTTAGCAAGGAGGGTTACAATACTTGAAGGAGAAAGAATTTCAATCGAAGCCGCTGCTAACGAAAAGAGAAAGAGAAGTGTTCGAATTGCTCGTTCAAGATAAGACAACAAAGGAGATTGCAAGCGAGCTATTTATCAGTGAGAAAACCGTTCGAAACCATATTTCAAATGCCATGCAGAAATTGGGTGTGAAAGGGCGTTCGCAAGCCGTTGTTGAGCTTCTCAGAATGGGTGAGCTAGAGCTTTAATCCTTGCCGGTATTCCTTCTTTTCAGGAAGGAGCCGGTTATTGCTGTTTGTTTGGAATGGAAAGTTTGAAACCATATTTGGAATGCTATGCAAAACATGGATGGCAAGGGCGTAAAACCAATTTTTTTATTTGATGTTGTTTGCCTAGAGTCCTCTATTTCTCTCCAGCGAGTCTTGCATTTTCTTCAAAAAAGAAGGAAAATAGACACGGAACGCTTTTGTGCGTAAGAGATCCTTGAGTGAGGGATGGACAAATGACATCAAAACCTTTGGAGCATGTTGCGGATATTGAAAAGTCACTCCGCCACATTGCCGCGATCATTAAGCAAAAAGGACGAGAAATCCTTAACCAATATGCGATTACACCGCCGCAATTTGTCGGCCTGCAATGGCTTTATGAATTAGGAGATATGACAATCGGCGAATTATCGGGCAAAATGTATTTAGCATGCAGTACGACAACGGACTTAATTGACCGCATGCAAAAAAATGAGCTTGTTGAACGGGTCAAGGACCCGGCCGACAGACGCGTCGTTCGGATACATTTGCTGCCTGAAGGAGAACGGATTATCCAAGAGGTCATTACCAAAAGGCAGGAATATCTGCGTGATATGTTCGAAACGTTTACAGATGAAGAAATAGCCATCTTCGAAAAGTCATTGATGAAACTGCAGCATGAAATGAAGAGAAAATGAGGCGATTTTGTTGGAACAACCAATAGGAGTCATTGATTCCGGGGTTGGCGGTTTAACCGTTGCAAAGGAAATCATGAGACAGTTACCAAAAGAAAATATTATCTACGTCGGGGATACGAAACGGTGTCCATACGGACCGCGCCCTGAAGAAGAAGTTCTTCAATATACGTGGGAGCTGACGAACTATTTACTCAAAAACCACCATATCAAAATGCTTGTGATCGCCTGCAACACAGCAACAGCGATCGCATTGGAAGATATCCAGCGCAGTGTCGATATACCTGTGGTCGGAGTGATCCAGCCGGGTGCGAGAGCAGCGATAAAAGTAACGGAAAATCAGCATATCGGTGTCATCGGTACTGAGAATACGATTAAGAGCAATGCGTACGAAGAGGCGCTTTTGGCATTAAATCCTGATCTGAAGGTTGAGAACCTAGCCTGCCCTCTGCTTGTGCCTTTTGTGGAAAGCGGGAAGTTTCTTGACAAAACAGCAGACGAGATTGTCAAAGCATCGCTGTATCCTTTAAAAGACACATCGATTGATTCGCTGATTTTAGGCTGCACCCACTATCCTATTTTAAAAGAATCCATTCAGAGATATATGGGAGAGCACGTAAACATTATTTCGTCCGGCGATGAAACAGCAAGGGAAGTCAGCACGATTCTCTCATATAAAGGGCTGCTGAACCAGTCTCCGGTTGTTCCGGATCATCAGTTCCTGACAACAGGAGCGCGTGATCAGTTTGCAAAGATTGCAGATGACTGGTTTGGCCATGAGGTGGGCTATGTGGAATGCATCTCACTGCAAGAACCGATTAGAAGATAATTTCTCCCGCAACGGCATGTTGCGGTTTTTTTCTGTTTTGCCTGAATTCTTCGGTCTATTTCCTAATAAGGCTCGTATACATGATAGTACAAACAGTCTTAGGAGGGAAAAGTATGCTGAAAAAAGGACCTGCAGTCATTGGTGCCACTTGTCTCACCTCTGCCTTGCTTTTATCCGGTTGCGGTTTGTTTCAATCTGATAAGGTAGCCGAGGAAATTGATCCGCCTCAAGACGTTACATACGTGAACGATGAAGCGGGGGCCAATTCAAATACAACAGTAACCGAAAAAACAGAAAGCAAAACAAATGACACAACGGATCAAGCCTCATCTACAGTCATGAGGGAGCTTTATCTCATTGATAAAAACGGGTATGTCGTAGCGCAAACGCTGCCCCTTCCGAAAAGTGAAGGCACGGCCAAACAGGCGCTTGAATACCTCGTTCAGGGCGGACCTGTGTCAGAAATTCTTCCGAATGGCTTCAGAGCCGTATTGCCGGCTGACACAACCGTTAATGTTGACATCAAAAAAGATGGGACAGCAATAGCTGATTTCTCTAGTGAATTTAAAAATTATAAGAAGGAAGACGAACAGAAAATCGTTCAGTCTGTGACATGGACACTTACGCAATTCAGTTCAATAGATAAAGTGAAGCTCAGAATAAACGGCCATGAACTGAAGGAGATGCCTGTAGGCGGCACGCCGATCTCAGATGATTTAAGCCGTAAAGACGGGATTAACATGGAAACATCTGGGGTGAATGATCTCACTGCAACACATCCGCTCACAGTTTATTATTTGGCGGAAAACGAAGACAGTGAGTACTACGTGCCGGTGACAAAACGGATCGACAATTCAGAAAAAGACGACATCAGAGCAGCGATCAATGAATTGGCTAAAGGCCCAAGCAAGGTGAGCGGGCTGTTAACAGACTTCAGTGAAGATGTAAAGCTGGTCAGCAAACCGAAAATCAAAGATGGACGTGTAACGTTAGATTTTAATCAATCTATATTTGGCAGCGCCGACGAAAAGACGAAAATGATTTCTTCAGAAGTGCTGAATAGCATTGTGCTGACGTTAACAGAGCAGCCGGATGTAAAAAGCGTATCTGTTAAAGTGAACGGGAAAGCCGAACTCGTGAACGAAAAAGGCGAAAAACTTTCAGAAGCGGTATCCAGACCGTCTCAAGTGAATACGGGTAGTTTTTAAATTGGGATTTTTGATATACTAGAAAGAAAGAGGTTAGCGTTCCGGCTGCCTCTTTCTTTATTCAATTCCGGGACAAAAATGGTTTATGTACATACAATCGGAGGTAAAACATGAGACATGACGGAAGACAACATGATGAGCTGCGTCCAATCACATTCGATTTGGATTTTATCAGCCATCCGGAAGGTTCTGTTCTAATAACAGCAGGAAATACAAAAGTAATCTGCAACGCGTCGGTTGAGGACCGCGTGCCGCCATTTTTACGAGGGGGAGGAAAAGGCTGGATTACAGCTGAATACAGCATGCTGCCGCGGGCAACAAACCAAAGAACAATCAGAGAATCTTCTAAGGGGAAAATCTCCGGCAGAACAATGGAGATTCAACGCCTGATCGGCCGCGCGCTTCGGGCAGTCGTTGATTTGGAAAAGCTCGGTGAACGGACGATTTGGATTGACTGTGATGTCATTCAGGCTGATGGCGGGACAAGAACAGCTTCCATTACAGGTGCATTTCTTGCTATGGCAATTGCGATTGGCAAGCTGATCAAAGCGGGAACGATCAAGGCAAATCCGATCACTGATTTTCTTGCTGCGATCTCTGTCGGAATTGATAAGGAACAGGGAATTTTGTTAGATTTAAATTATGAAGAAGATTCCTCCGCTGAAGTTGACATGAATGTCATTATGACTGGCAGCGGCCGTTTTGTAGAGCTGCAGGGAACCGGGGAAGAGGCGACTTTTTCAAGGGAGGATCTGAACGGTCTTCTCGGTCTTGCAGAAAAAGGCATTCAGGAACTGATTGACAAGCAAAAAGAAGTGCTGGGTGATTCTCTGCCAGAACTGAAATAAAGACAGAAAGGCTTGATCATCATGAAAGAAGCAATTATTGCGACACATAATCCGGGAAAAGTGAAGGAATTCAAAGAAATCCTTGAGCCAAAAGGCTATGATGTTAAATCTTTAGCTGACATTGGATTCACAGAAGAAATTGAGGAAACAGGCCAGACGTTTGAAGAAAATGCCATTTTAAAAGCTGAAGCTGTTGCCAAGGCAGTGAACAAAATGGTGATTGCTGACGACTCCGGTCTCTCCATCGATAATCTTGGAGGCAGACCCGGCGTTTATTCCGCCCGCTATGCAGGGGAGCAGAAAGACGACGAGGCAAATATCGACAAAGTGCTCAGCGAGCTGAAAGGATTCGAAAAAGAACAGCGCACGGCCCGTTTCCGGTGCGCGCTGGCTGTGAGTATCCCCGGTGAGGAAACAAAAACAGTCGAAGGCCATGTGGAAGGGTATATTGCTGAAGAACCGAGAGGACAATACGGCTTTGGCTATGACCCGATCTTTATTGTGAAAGATAAAGACAAGACAATGGCCGAACTGACAAGTGATGAAAAAAATAAAATCAGCCATAGGGCTGACGCGCTTAAAAAGCTGTCTAAGCTTTTGGAGGCATAAGGAGGAAGCTTGTACATGAACGTGCTGATTATCAGTGACAGCCATGGGCTTGAAGAAGAACTCCAAACCATTGCGAAACGGCATGAAGCAGAAGTTGATTTCATGATTCATTGCGGAGACTCTGAGCTTGAAACTGGGCATCCGGCATTGAATCCTTATGCGCTTGTAAAAGGCAATTGTGATTTTACGGGCGATTTTAAGGACGAGCTTCTTCTGACTGCCGGCTCAAGAAAAATACTGGTCACGCACGGCCACCTTTACGGTATAAAACAGACCTTGTTAAACGTATACTATCGTGCAGAGGAGCTCGGAGCAGATATTATATGTTTCGGGCATTCGCACATCGCGGGAAGTGAAGTGCTGCGCGGAAAACTGATGATTAATCCAGGCAGCATCCGGCTTCCGAGGGTGCGCAGGACTGAAAGCTATGCTATACTAACATTAGAAAATGATACCGCGACAGTGCGTTTTTACGACAGAACAGGCCGTGAAATTGAGGATCTGCAAAACCAGGTCAAACTATAAAAAAGTCATGAGGAAGAAAATTTTCTTCCTCATGAAAAAAATTCTAAAAAACCGTTGACTTATTGTTGCATCCCATATATAATAAATCTTGTCGCTGATAGTTAAAGCAAAAACAAAAAATAAAACGTGTCCCAGTAGCTCAGCTGGATAGAGCAACGGCCTTCTAAGCCGTCGGTCGGGAGTTCGAATCTCTCCTGGGACGTACCAAAAGAAAAACCTCAAATCCTTTAAGGATTTGAGGTTTTTTGTTGTATGTTAAAGATCTATTATTTGTTATTATTTAATGGATCATCATCCAAGTCGTCAACTTTTCCTTCTTTATTCATGCGAGGCTCTTCTTTCTTCACAGTTTCAGAAATATGCTCATTTTCTTCAACAGTCCGTTTTCCGATGACCACTTCATCAGTGACAACCGGTTTTTTAGTCACTTCGAGCTTTTCCTCAACGATTGGAACTCTGACCGTTTCTGAATCATTTACAGGGGAAGCGTCCGCAGTGTTTTCATCCACTGGGCGGCGTTCGACATAAATTTCATCGTGTCTCACCGGGATGTCCATATCTCTTTGTTCTGTTTTGACTTCTTTTCCTATCTCTACTTCTCCAGTTTGAACGTCTTCCTTATCGACTTTCAACTGTTCTTCTCGCAGCGGCATTGTTTTTTCTTCTTTTGTTGTATAATCCGCCATCTCATTTGTGCTTGAAAAGCCGCCTGAAAGGGCATTGCCGTTATCGATAGGAGCATTTACATCTGCATCTGTCTCAACGGCCACAAGGAGTTTGCCGTCATCCAAATCTTCTTGGTACTTGTCTATTTCGTTAGTCGTGATATCCAAATCGGATAATGCTTTGCTATGTGTGGCGGTATCATCCATTGTGAAATAATCTTTCAGTTTATCGAAAAAAGATTCAGATTCGCCCTCGCGTGCATCGATGGCCTGATTGACTTCTGTTCCTGTGCGTGTTTCAAGATAATCTGTATCTCGCCGGCTTGTCACAACAGAGATGTCGTCAGAATCATAGCCCTTTGTTAATAAGCCTTCAATCGCTGCAATGGTTTCTTGCGGAGTTTCGTATACACCAACTATACTTTTCATATTAATTTCCTCCTTAATCAATTTTGCATTTTATCGTTCATGTCGTTTTTAATTCCCGCTGCTCTTTAAATTAAACAAAATTGAAAACACCGGGTGTGTTCCATGCACACGAATTAGATGTGTGAAACTAAAAAAGGATAGACAAGACAGAACGCTTTCTGTACTTATCTACCCCCATATAAATGCCTCACAGCTTCTTCGTCATAAACACACTGTTCGGATCTTCAACATAGTCTGCAAACGGTTCACAGTACTGAAAACCGAAGCTTTCATACAATTTTCTTGCCGGCTCAAATGAAGCCATTGAACCCGTTTCTAAGCTTAGCCGCTCATAGCCTCGCTTTGCAGCCTCTTCTATAATGTGCTGAAGAACCTTGCTGGCAACGCCCTTTCTTAAATGGGAAGAAGAGGTTCGCATCGACTTAATTTCTCCGTGCCGGCTGTCCAGTTCCTTGAGCGCTCCGCAGCCGGCTAGTTCATCATTCTCCCAGGCGCTCCAAAATGTTATTTCAGGCGCTCTAAGCCTTTCTAAACCTAAGGCGTGGATGCTTTCTGGCGGGGACATGAGTGTCATGCTATGTAAATGCTCATTCACAAGTGAAATCACCTGATGTCCAGTTACATCATCTATTTTTATATACAATTCTATTCCTCCTCAAAAACTTGCAGATTTGCAGAACGTATTTTCATTTCATCTTAATCATATTCCATCCTGTTTCCAAATATAAAGACAGAAAATCTGACAGTATAGATCATTCTTTGGAATGAATAATTTGTGAAAGACGTTTCAAAGCAAAAAAGGGCCAAAAAAGATGTTCGGCCCTTGGTCTTCTTTAATATCTATAGCCTCCATGTACGCCTGGTGCTCCGCTGAATCCGCCGGCGTGCGTCGCCGGGATGCTGAAACCTCCGCCATGGCTGCCATAGCCGGCACCTGCAAACTGCTGCCCGTAAAATCCTGAAGCATATGGATAGGAGGAGTACATAGCAGAGGGAGTGCTAATCGGGCTGTATGCCTGGCTGTACGGCTGCCCGTATCCATATCCACCAAATGGCTGATGGCTTTGCTGGTAAAAGGCAGGGGCAGTAGGATAATACGGTTGCGGAAAGCTGGGAAAGCCTGCGGGGGATCCTTGCATATCTGCTAATGATTTATTCATTGTATCACCTTTTCTTTGCAAGATATCATCAATGTATGCAGGGGACTAATGGAAGTGCCTATCCGCATTGAAATGGTTTGCAAGATGATCTGTTAGGCTGCAATGGGTATATGAATGATAGTGTGTTATAAAATATGCCATGTTTATATCGAATTGAAAAATTTCGGTGTATTATTGATAGATTAATAAAAAAATTATAAAAACTTTTAACATTTACAATTGCTTACGTACCAATAATGAAAGCGTATACAATATAGATTGATTAATCAAAATTGTCTAATAATTTTAAAAAATGCTGTTGACACTGCGTCCAAAGCGGCGTAATATGAGTTCAACAAATGATAAACGCAAGCTTCACAAGCAAAAGTGATCGCAATATAATTCTGAAAAATGAAAAAACAAACGACCTCCTTGAACAGCCCAAAGCTGTTCCGGAGACTGAATATCAAAAGCGCAGATGAGGATAAGTAGCCTTGAATAAAGCTTTCCACAGAGAACCGGGTTAGCTGAGAACCGGCGAAACTTTACAAGGTGAACTCGCCTCAGAGTGCCAGTCTGAAACGATAGTAGGACTTGGCCGGGTGAACTTGATTCACTCGTTATTAAAGCGGATAGAAATATCCATGAGACGGCCGATTTAACAGGCCGTAAACAAGGGTGGTACCGCGGAAAGAAGAGCCTTTTCGCCCCTTTTAGCTATCGCATTCACTGCGCGGCTGATTGTGGGCGGAAGGGTTTTTTTTATTGAATAATCAGCTATCAAGCTAATAAAAAAGGATCTTTAGAGGATGAAAATCCAAAAGGAGGAACTAAAATGGGGACTAATGTACAGGTGGATTCAGCATCTGCCAAATGTACAAAGACGATGAGCGGAGCGTTAATGCTGATTGAATCATTAAAGAAAGAAAAAGTAGAAATGATATTCGGTTATCCGGGCGGTGCGGTGCTTCCGATTTACGATAAGCTCTACAATTCAGGGATGGTACATATCCTTCCCCGACACGAGCAAGGTGCCATTCATGCGGCGGAAGGATACGCGAGAGTTTCTGGAAAACCAGGGGTCGTTATTGCGACATCAGGCCCGGGAGCGACAAACCTTGTTACAGGCCTTGCGGATGCCATGATTGATTCATTGCCTTTAGTTGTGTTTACCGGGCAGGTAGCAACTTCTGTTATCGGGAGCGATGCATTTCAGGAAGCGGACATTTTAGGGATTACGATGCCGGTGACAAAACACAGCTACCAGGTTCGCCGGCCGGAAGATCTGCCGCGCATCATTAAAGAAGCGTTCCATATTGCAACAACTGGAAGACCCGGACCTGTATTGATTGATATTCCGAAAGATGTAGCAACAATTGAAGGGGAATTCAGCTATGATCATGAGATGAATCTTCCGGGATACCAGCCGACAACAGAGCCGAATTATTTGCAGATTCGCAAGCTTGTGGAAGCTGTAAGCAGCGCAAAGAAACCGGTTATCCTGGCGGGTGCGGGCGTGCTGCATGCAAAAGCGTCAGAAGAATTAAAAAATTATGTGGAACAGCAGAAAATCCCTGTGGCACACACGCTTTTGGGGCTGGGAGGCTTCGCGGCTGACCATCCGCTTTTCCTGGGGATGGCGGGAATGCATGGCACTTATACGGCGAACATGGCCCTTCATGACTGTGATCTTTTAATCAGTATCGGCGCCCGTTTTGATGACCGCGTCACAGGAAACCTGAAGCACTTTGCAAGAAACGCAAAGATTGCCCACATTGATATTGATCCGGCTGAAATCGGAAAAATCATGAAAACACAGATTCCTGTAGTTGGAGACTGCAAAATTGTCCTGCAGGAGCTGATCAAACAAGACGGCAAACAAAGCGATTCAAACGACTGGAAAAAACAGCTTGCGGAATGGAAAGAAGAGTACCCGCTCTGGTATGTAGATAATGAAGAAGAAGGCTTTAAACCTCAGAAATTGATTGAATATATTCACCAATTTACAAAAGGCGAGGCCATTGTCGCAACGGATGTCGGCCAGCATCAAATGTGGTCAGCACAGTTTTATCCATTCAAAAAAGCAGATAAATGGGTCACATCAGGCGGACTTGGAACAATGGGATTCGGCCTTCCGGCAGCGATTGGCGCACAGCTAGCTGATAAAAATGCTACTGTTGTGGCGGTTCTCGGAGATGGCGGTTTTCAAATGACGCTTCAAGAACTCGATGTCATTCGCGAATTGAATCTTCCGGTCAAAGTCGTGATTTTAAATAACGCTTGTCTCGGAATGGTCAGACAGTGGCAGGAAATTTTCTATGAAGAACGCTATTCAGAATCAAAATTTGCTTCTCAGCCTGACTTCGTTAAATTGTCCGAAGCATACAGCATTAAAGGCATTAGAATTTCATCCGAAGCAGAAGCGAAAGAAAAGCTGGAAGAGGCATTAACATCAAAAGAACCGGTTGTCATTGACGTGCGGGTTGCCAGCGAAGAAAAAGTATTTCCTATGGTGGCTCCGGGGAAAGGGCTGCATGAAATGGTGGGGGTGAAACCTTGAAAAGAATTATCACATTGACTGTGGTGAACCGTTCCGGCGTATTAAACCGGATCACCGGTTTATTCACTAAAAGACATTACAACATTGAAAGCATTACAGTTGGACACACAGAAACAACAGGCGTTTCCAGAATCACCTTTGTCGTTCATGTTGAAGGAGAAAATGATGTTGAACAACTGACGAAACAGCTCAACAAACAGATTGATGTGCTAAAAGTCACGGACATCACTAATCAATCAATTGTCCAGAGGGAGCTGGCCTTGATCAAGGTCGTATCTGCACCGCCAACGAGATCAGAGATTAATGGAATCATAGAACCATTCAGAGCCTCTGTCGTTGATGTCAGCAGAGACAGCATCGTTGTTCAGGTGACAGGCGAATCTAACAAAATTGAAGCGCTTATTGAATTGTTAAAACCTTATGGCATTAAAGAAATCGCGAGAACAGGTACAACGGCTTTTGCGAGGGGAACCCAGCAAAAGGCGTCATCCAATAAAACAATATCTATTGTATAAAACATAACAAGGGAGAGATTGAAATGGTAAAAGTATATTATAACGGTGATATCAAAGAGAACGTGTTGACTGGAAAAACAGTAGCAGTTATCGGATACGGGTCGCAAGGTCACGCACATGCCCTGAACCTTAAAGAAAGCGGAGTTGACGTAATCGTTGGGGTTAGACAAGGAAAATCTTTCACTCAAGCACAAGAAGATGGACATAAAGTATTTTCAGTAAAAGAAGCGGCAGCTCAAGCCGAAATCATCATGGTTCTGCTTCCGGATGAACAGCAGCAAAAAGTATACGAAGCTGAGATCAAAGATGAATTGACAGCTGGAAAATCATTGGTGTTCGCTCACGGATTTAACGTTCATTTCCATCAAATTGTTCCTCCTGCAGATGTAGATGTATTCTTGGTAGCGCCTAAGGGTCCGGGACACTTGGTAAGAAGAACATATGAGCAAGGAGCTGGCGTACCGGCATTGTTCGCGATTTATCAAGATGTGACTGGAGAAGCAAGAGATAAAGCCCTTGCATATGCAAAAGGAATCGGCGGCGCAAGAGCAGGCGTTTTGGAAACGACATTTAAAGAAGAAACAGAAACAGATCTGTTCGGTGAGCAAGCAGTTCTTTGCGGCGGCTTGAGCGCGCTAGTGAAAGCTGGATTTGAAACATTAACTGAAGCAGGTTATCAGCCTGAACTTGCATACTTTGAGTGTCTTCACGAGCTGAAATTAATCGTAGACCTCATGTACGAAGAAGGCTTGGCAGGAATGAGATATTCAATCTCTGACACAGCACAGTGGGGAGATTTCGTATCAGGGCCTCGCGTTGTTGATGCTAAAGTAAAAGAATCTATGAAAGAAGTATTAAAAGATATCCAAAACGGCACATTCGCAAAAGAGTGGATCGTCGAAAATCAAGTAAACCGTCCTCGTTTCAACGCCATCAATGCGAGCGAGAACGAACATCAAATCGAAGTTGTTGGGAGAAAGCTTCGTGAAATGATGCCATTTGTGAAACAAGGCAAGAAGAAGGAAGCGGTGGTCTCCGTTGCGCAAAATTAATTTTTTCGACACGACGCTTCGTGATGGTGAACAGTCCCCTGGCGTGAACTTAAATACTCAGGAGAAACTTGCCATAGCAAAGCAGCTCGAAAGACTCGGGGCAGATATCATTGAAGCGGGATTTCCCGCTTCGTCCCGAGGTGACTTTTTAGCTGTTCAGGAAATTGCAAGAACCATTAAAAATTGTTCAGTGACTGGCCTTGCCCGTTGCGTAAAAGGTGATATTGATGCTGCTTGGGAAGCGTTAAAGGACGGTGCTCACCCGAGAATTCACGTATTTATCGCCACGTCGGACATTCATTTGAAACACAAGCTGAAAATGACTCGTGACCAAGTGATTGCAAGAGCAGTTGAAATGGTGAAATACGCAAAAGAGCGCTTTCCGGTTGTGCAATGGTCAGCTGAAGATGCCTGCCGGACTGAACTGCCGTTTTTAGCGGAAATCGTCGAGAAAGTCATTGACGCAGGTGCCAGTGTTATCAATCTTCCAGATACGGTGGGCTACCTGGCACCAGTGGAATACGGAAATATCTTTAAATATATGAAAGAAAACGTACCGAACATTCACAAAGCAAAGCTTTCGGCCCACTGTCACGATGATTTGGGAATGGCAGTCGCAAACTCTCTTGCTGCCATTGAAAATGGTGCTGATCAAATCGAATGTGCTGTGAACGGAATCGGTGAAAGAGCTGGAAACGCGGCATTAGAGGAAATTGCCGTTGCCCTTCATATCAGAAAAGATTTCTATCAAGTTGAAACAGGCATTACATTGAATGAGATTAAGCGAACGAGCGATTTAGTCAGCAAGCTGACAGGCATGGCTGTTCCGCGGAATAAAGCGGTTGTAGGCGATAATGCCTTTGCTCATGAATCGGGCATTCACCAGGACGGCTTCTTAAAAGAAAAGTCCACTTATGAGATTATTTCACCGGAGCTTGTCGGTGTAACAGCAGATGCGCTTGTCCTGGGGAAACATTCAGGACGCCACGCATTTAAAGACCGGCTGACTGCTTTAGGATTCCAATTTGATAGTGACGAGATTAATAAATTCTTTACGATGTTTAAAGAGTTGACTGAGAAGAAAAAAGAAATTACTGATGAGGATCTTATTTCTCTTATTTTAGAAGAAAAAGTAACAGACCGCAAGATTGGGTATGAATTTCTTTCTCTGCAAGTGCAATACGGAACAAGTCAGGTTCCAACGGCTACACTTTCTTTGAAAAACCAAGAAAACGCAGAGCTTATTCAAGAAGCGGCAACTGGAGCCGGAAGCGTGGAAGCGATCTACAACACGCTTGAGCGCTGCATCGATAAAGACGTGGCGTTATTAGACTACCGCATTCAGTCCAATAGAAAAGGCGAAGACGCATTTGCCCAGGTATATGTAAGGGTTTTGGTGAATGGAAAAGAATCAGCAGGGCGGGGCATAGCGCAAGACGTATTAGAAGCATCAGCGAAAGCCTATTTGAACGCAGTCAACCGTCAATTGGTTTTTCAGTCGAATATGAGCGGACTTAAAAACCATACAGCTGTCGGATCATAAAAGAAAGGAGAACGGATAACTTGAAGAAACGTATTGCTCTATTGCCTGGAGACGGGATCGGCCCTGAAGTATTAGAATCAGCGACAGACGTACTGAAAAGTGTTGCCGAACGCTTTCATCATGAATTTGAATTTGAATATGGCCTGATTGGAGGGGCGGCGATTGATGAACATAACAACCCCCTCCCAGAGGAAACCATTGCCGCTTGTAAAAGTGCCGACGCTATATTGCTTGGCGCTGTCGGCGGACCGAAATGGGATCAAAATCCTTCGGAGCTGAGACCGGAAAAAGGTCTGCTCAGCATCAGAAAACAGCTTGATTTGTTTGCGAATCTTCGGCCTGTGAAGGTGTTTGAAAGCCTATCTGACGCATCACCTTTGAAAAAAGAATATATAGATAATGTTGATTTCGTTATCGTCCGTGAGCTGACAGGCGGCTTATATTTCGGCCAGCCGAGTAAACGCTATGTAAACACTGAAGGTGAGCAGGAAGCAGTAGACACACTGTTTTATAAGCGGACGGAAATTGAACGCGTGATCAGAGAGGGCTTTAAAATGGCGGCAGCCAGAAAAGGCAAGGTAACCTCTGTTGACAAAGCGAACGTTCTTGAATCAAGCAGACTGTGGCGTGAAGTGGCTGAGGACGTTGCACAAGACTTTCCTGATGTGAAGCTGGAGCACATGCTTGTGGATAACGCGGCTATGCAGCTGATTTATGCACCGAATCAATTTGATGTCGTGGTGACTGAAAACATGTTCGGTGATATCTTAAGCGACGAAGCGTCCATGCTTACAGGCTCACTCGGAATGCTCCCGTCAGCAAGCCTATCAAGTTCAGGTCTTCATCTGTTTGAGCCTGTTCATGGTTCCGCGCCCGACATAGCCGGTAAAGAGATGGCAAATCCGTTTGCGGCCATATTGTCAGCGGCAATGCTTTTGAGAACATCTTTCGGGCTTGAAGAGGAAGCGAAAGCTGTAGAAGATGCAGTTAACAAAGTCTTAACTTCCGGAGAAAGAACAAGAGACTTGGCGCGAGGCGAAGAGTTCAGCAGCACCCAGGCCATTACAGAGGAAGTCAAGGCAGCAATAATGAGCGAAAATACAATTTCTAATATGTGACAGCTTACGTAAGCTGTCTTAGTTCATAGGTAGAGGGAGGAAATAAAAGATGATGCCTCGAACAATCATCGAAAAGATTTGGGATCAGCATATTGTAAAACATGGTGAGGGAAAACCGGATCTTCTCTATATTGATTTGCATCTTATTCATGAGGTGACGTCTCCTCAGGCATTTGAAGGGTTGAGACAAAAGGGTAGAAAGGTCAGAAGACCCCAGAACACGTTTGCGACAATGGACCACAACATCCCGACCGTCAATCGTTTTGAGATAAAGGATGAAGTGGCGAAACGCCAAGTGACGGCGCTTGAACGAAACTGTGAAGAATTTGGCGTACGCCTTGCCGATCTTCACAGTGTGGATCAAGGGATTGTCCATGTCGTCGGTCCTGAACTGGGCTTAACGCTTCCAGGGAAAACGATTGTATGCGGCGACAGCCATACTTCAACCCATGGCGCATTCGGCGCTCTTGCATTCGGAATCGGGACGAGTGAAGTTGAACATGTCCTTTCCACACAGACACTTTGGCAGCAACGTCCGAAAACACTTGAAGTGCGAGTAGACGGAACACTTCAAAAAGGGGTAACGGCAAAGGATGTCATTCTTGCTGTCATCGGCAAATACGGGGTGAAATTTGGCACTGGCTACGTCATTGAATACACTGGGGAAGTATTCAGAAATATGACGATGGATGAACGAATGACCGTTTGTAACATGTCAATTGAAGCAGGGGCAAGAGCTGGTTTGATTGCACCTGACGAGGTGACATTTGAATATTGCAAAAACCGCAAGTATACGCCAAAAGGTGAAGTATTTGACAAGGCTGTAGAGGAATGGAAGGCGCTGCGCACAGATCCGGGCGCTGTTTACGATAAATCTATCGTCCTTGACGGCAACGAAATTTCTCCAATGGTGACATGGGGCATCAACCCGGGAATGGTTCTTCCTGTCGATTCAGAAGTTCCTGCGCCGGAAAGTTTTTCCGCAGAAGATGACAAAAAAGAAGCGATTCGAGCTTATGAATATATGGGATTGACCCCTTATCAGAAAATTGAAGACATTAAAGTGGAGCATGTATTTATCGGTTCCTGCACAAATTCCCGCATGACTGACCTTCGCCAAGCTGCTGATATGATTAAAGGAAAGAAGGTGGCTGATAGCGTAAGAGCCATTGTCGTTCCGGGATCTCAAAGCGTGAAGCTTCAGGCTGAAAAAGAAGGGCTTGACCAGATCTTTTTGGAAGCTGGATTTGAATGGAGAGAGTCAGGCTGCAGCATGTGTTTGAGCATGAATAATGATGTTGTTCCTGAGGGAGAGCGCTGTGCGTCAACCTCTAACCGCAACTTCGAGGGCAGACAAGGGAAAGGTGCAAGAACACATCTCGTCAGCCCGGCAATGGCTGCGATGGCTGCCATTCACGGACACTTCGTTGATGTCAGAAAGTTTTATCAGGAAAAAACAGTTGTGTAAGGAGTGCGCGAGATGGAACCTTTGAAAACACATACGGGGAAAGCAGCCGTATTAAATCGAATCAATGTTGACACAGACCAGATTATTCCTAAACAATTTTTAAAGAGGATTGAAAGAACAGGCTACGGCCGTTTTGCATTCTTTGACTGGAGATATGATGAGAAAGGTGAACCGAACCCTGAATTTGAATTGAACCAGCCTGCTTATCAAGGCGCTTCCATTTTAATAGCCGGAGAAAATTTCGGCTGCGGGTCATCGCGTGAACACGCTCCGTGGGCGCTTGATGATTATGGGTTTAAAATTATCATTGCACCATCATTTGCTGATATTTTCCATCAAAACTGCTTTAAAAACGGTATGCTGCCAATTCGCATGCCATATGACAATTGGAAAAAGCTTGTCGGCCAGTATGAAAACCAGTCCTTGCAAATGACTGTTGACCTTGAAAATCAGCTAATTCATGATAGTGAAGGCAATCAAATTTCATTCGAAGTTGATCCGCATTGGAAAGAGATGCTCATCAACGGCTATGATGAAATTTCGTTAACGCTTTTGCTTGAAGATGAAATCAAGCAATTTGAATCACAAAGAAGCTCTTGGCTTCAAGCCTAAAAAGCAGCCGGCATTTGTCCGGCGGCTTTTTTTGCCTGGTGAAACCTTTCATTTCTTGTGTTTGTTCACAGGTGTTGATACACTTGAACAAAATAAATGCCTGAAAGGAATATAGGTATGACGCATGACAAGAAGAACGCAAAAATTATTCCTTTTCCTCATCTGAAAGACCGTCTTGTGGAAAAAGGGATGGCATCACTAAAGGAAAAAAAGTATCAAGAAGCACTTGAGCTGTTTTCGGAGGCGATGAAATATGATGATACTGAATCCGATCTTCACTTAGGGATGGCCATCTGCTTTTTAGAGCTGGGCGAGTTGGAAGAGGCAAAAAGCGTATGCGAGAAGATGCTAAAAGAAGGCTATGGCCATTATTTTACGGTTTTGCAGGTGTACATGACCATTCTCGTTCAACTCAAAAAATACGAAGAAGTCAAAAGTACCATTGAAGCCGTTTTGGAAGAAAATCAGCTTCCTCCGGAAAGTGCCGAGCAATTTTATAAACTGCTTGATTTCAGCCGGAAAATGACCGATCCGGAACGTGAGGGCGAGGCTTGGGCCGAGGAATATGAGGATACAATTGATACGGAGAAAGTGCTGGCAAGCCCTGAGGAGCAAATGAATTTAATTCATTCCCTAAAAGACCGCAATATAGCGAAATATACAGGCCTGCTCAAAACAATTCTTCAAGACCCCTCAGCTCACCCGATTATCAAAACGATGATTGTTATGCTATTGGCTGAGCACGAGTACAGCAAACCCGTGCACATTACGAAATTTGGCGAGTCTTTGACTATTGAACCGTCTGAGACTGTCCCGCCTGATGCCGCTCCGATTTTACACCGTGTTCTCCGTGTACTGGATGAGACACTTGGAAATGAAAATCCAACATTATATGCGGCAGTAGAAGAATTGTGGAGGAGACATTTGTACGTTTTATATCCGTTTCAGCCGAAATTGCTGTCGGCCGATCTTTGGGCGGCTGCCCTGCATAAAGTCGGTTACGAGATGCACGGAATTGAAATTGAAAAGGAAGAACTTCATATGATGTATGAGTTTATAGACAGAGAACTCGATGAAGCGTGCACAATGATAAAAGATATTGAAGAAATTTCTTATTTGTAAATCGCGCCATATAGTTGAAAGCGCTATGTGTTATGTTATAATATAATGGTTGTATTTGTGTATAACGGGTTATGAGAAATACGGTTGGACAGGCTTTGCAGTTCATTATTAACATCTATACATAATGATTCTGATCTTTGGCAGCTTTGTTTTTGTTGGACGAAGCCGAATGATTGCTTTAGAATGGAAGACCGACACAACCTGAATAGATTTTTGGAGGGAAACACATGTCTGTAAAATGGGAAAAACAAGAAGGCAACGAAGGCGTTTTAACGGTTGAAGTTGATGCTGAAACGTTTAAAACAGCACTTGATGATGCATTTAAAAAAGTAGTAAAACAAGTTTCAATTCCTGGATTCCGTAAAGGTAAAATTCCTCGCGGATTATTCGAACAGCGCTTTGGCGTAGAAGCTCTTTACCAAGATGCTTTGGATATTCTTCTTCCTGTAGAATACCCTAAAGCGGTTGAAGAAGCTGGAATCGAGCCTGTAGACCGTCCTGAAATCGATGTTGAAAAAATCGAAAAAGGCGAAAGCTTAATCTTCACTGCGAAAGTAACAGTAAAACCTGAAGTGAAGCTTGGCGACTACAAAGGCCTAGGCGTTGAAAAAGACGACACAGCTGTAACTGACGAAGATGTTCAAAACGAACTCAAAGCACTTCAAGAACGTCAAGCTGAGCTTGTAGTAAAAGAAGAAGGCGCTGTTGAAGAAGGAAACACAGTTGTTCTTGATTTCGAAGGATTTGTTGACGGTGAAGCATTCGAAGGCGGAAAAGCTGAGAACTACTCTTTAGAAGTAGGTTCTGGTTCATTCATCCCTGGCTTCGAAGATCAGTTAGTCGGCCTTGAAGCAGGTGCTGAGAAGGATGTTGAAGTGACATTCCCCGAAGAGTATCACGCTGAAGAGCTTGCAGGCAAACCGGCTGTGTTCAAAGTGAAAATTCACGAAATCAAAGCGAAAGAGCTTCCTGAGCTTGACGATGAATTCGCAAAAGATATCGATGAAGAAGTGGAAACACTTGCTGAACTAACTGAAAAAACAAAGAAACGTTTAGAAGAAGCAAAAGAAAACGAAGCTGACGCTAAATTGCGTGAAGAGCTTGTTCTGAAAGCTTCTGAAAATGCTGAAATCGATGTGCCTCAAGCAATGGTTGACACTGAGCTTGACCGCATGCTGAAAGAATTCGAACAGCGTCTGCAAATGCAAGGCATGAACCTTGAGCTTTACACTCAATTCTCAGGCCAAGATGAAGCTGCGTTAAAAGAGCAAATGAAAGAAGATGCTGAAAAACGCGTGAAATCTAACCTGACTCTTGAAGCGATTGCGAAAGCGGAAAACCTTGAAGTATCAGATGAGGAAGTTGAAGCTGAGCTTACTAAAATGGCTGAAGCGTACAACATGCCTGTTGAAAATATTAAACAAGCCATCGGTTCTACTGACGCGATGAAAGAAGATTTAAAAGTTCGCAAAGCAATTGATTTTCTTGTAGAAAACCGTTAATATGGTGCATAATAATAGTAATAATAAAACAGGGCGCGAATGATTCGTGCCTTGTTTTGTACAATTATGATTTATCTCTTTTTCTTGGGGCAAGATAGTTAATGCAGGGCTGTTTTTTGTCATACATATAGAATGTGCAAGTCAGAAACACATTGTTACCGTCTTTTTGGAAAGTATGGTAAAATGCAATACATACTCGTTCGTTTCAAGAATCATTTTCTTTTGCTCTGCCGGTAAAAGAAAAAGTGAGACAAGATTAAGGGGTGAAAGAATGTTTAAATTTAACGAGGAAAAAGGACAGTTAAAATGCTCGTTCTGTGGAAAAACACAAGATCAGGTTCGTAAGCTTGTAGCTGGACCTGGTGTATATATATGTGACGAATGTATCGAACTCTGCACTGAAATTGTAGAGGAAGAACTCGGAACAGAAGAAGAAGTAGAATTTAAAGACGTACCGAAGCCTCAGGAAATCCGCGAAATTCTGAATGAATATGTCATCGGCCAGGATCAAGCGAAGAAATCACTCGCTGTTGCTGTGTATAACCACTATAAGCGCATTAACTCCAACAGCAAGGTTGATGATGTTGAGCTTTCGAAAAGTAATATTTCATTAATCGGCCCTACAGGAAGCGGTAAAACCCTTCTAGCTCAAACATTGGCTCGTATCTTAAATGTGCCGTTTGCGATAGCAGACGCTACGTCTTTGACTGAAGCTGGATACGTGGGTGAAGATGTAGAGAATATTCTCTTGAAGCTCATTCAAGCTGCTGATTATGATGTGGAAAAAGCAGAAAAAGGCATTATCTATATCGATGAAATCGATAAAGTGGCAAGAAAATCAGAAAACCCGTCCATTACACGTGACGTGTCAGGTGAAGGTGTACAGCAGGCATTGCTTAAAATTCTTGAGGGTACAGTGGCAAGCGTGCCGCCTCAAGGAGGACGTAAGCATCCTCATCAAGAATTCATTCAAATTGACACAACAAATATTTTGTTCATTTGCGGCGGTGCTTTCGATGGTATCGAACAAATCATCAAACGCCGTTTAGGCCAAAAAGTGATTGGATTCGGTGGAGACAATAAAGCTGCTGATCTTGAGAAAGAAGATCTTCTTTCAAAAGTGCTTCCTGAAGACTTGCTCCGCTTCGGGTTAATTCCTGAATTTATCGGACGTCTTCCGGTTATTGCAAGTCTTGAAAAGCTCGATGAAGAAGCGTTGGTTGCGATTTTAACAAAACCGAAAAATGCTCTTGTTAAGCAATTCAAGAAAATGCTTGAGCTTGACAATGTAGAGCTTGAGTTTGAAGAAGAAGCGCTTTCTGAAATTGCTAAAAAAGCAATTGAACGCAAGACTGGAGCACGTGGACTCCGCTCTATCATTGAAGGTATCATGCTTGATGTGATGTTTGAGCTGCCTTCTCGTGATGACATTGAAAAATGTGTGATTACTGGGGCAACTGTGACACACGGAGAGCCACCTCGCCTCTTACTAAAAGACGGCACTGAGGTAAGCCAAGATAAAACATCTGCATAAAGATAAGGACGAAACCTCCTGAATGGTGACATTCAGGAGGTTTTTTTGTTATGCGAATCTCTTCCGGAAAAACGTTTATTCCCGCCTTCTGTGGGAGATACTAGCAATCAGAGGAATGAAGTGGATACATAAATTGTTTTTCAGGAGGGACCATCATGAGTTGGACAGGGATCGCGTTATTTATTCAGCTGTTTTTTGGGATCATCATTGGTTTGTATTTTTGGAATTTGCTTAAAAATCAAAGGACACAAAAGGTCACGATAGATAAGGAATCAAAGAAGGAAATGGAGCAGCTTCGGAAAATGCGCGCTATCAGCTTGTCCGAGCCATTATCTGAAAAGGTCCGCCCCAAAAGCTTTAAAGATATCGTCGGACAGGAAGATGGCATTAAAGCTCTAAAGGCGGCTTTATGCGGGCCGAATCCTCAGCATGTCATTGTCTATGGGCCTCCGGGTGTCGGGAAAACAGCTGCTGCACGCCTTGTGTTAGAAGAAGCAAAAAAACATAAACAATCTCCGTTTAAAGAGCAGGCTGTTTTTGTGGAACTTGATGCGACGACAGCACGTTTTGATGAAAGAGGGATTGCCGATCCGCTCATCGGCTCTGTCCATGACCCCATATACCAAGGAGCCGGAGCTATGGGGCAGGCGGGAATTCCGCAGCCGAAGCAGGGAGCTGTTACCCATGCCCACGGGGGTGTGCTGTTTATTGATGAAATAGGGGAACTGCATCCCATTCAAATGAATAAAATGCTGAAGGTCCTTGAGGACAGAAAAGTCTTTTTAGACAGTGCGTATTACAGTGAGGAAAACACACAAATCCCGAATCATATTCACGATATTTTTCAAAATGGGCTGCCGGCAGATTTTCGTCTGATTGGCGCGACGACAAGAATGCCGAATGAAATTCCGCCAGCTATCCGATCCCGCTGTTTAGAGGTGTTTTTCCGCGAGCTTGAAAAGGATGAGCTGAAAACAGTTGCTAAAACAGCAGCGGATAAAATTGAAAAAAACATTTCTGATGAGAGTCTGGACTTGCTGACCAGCTATACGCGGAACGGACGCGAAGCCGTTAACATGATTCAAATCGCTGCAGGAATGGCAGTGACGGAGAATCGGAAAGACATTACGATTGAAGATATTGAATGGGTTATCCATTCCAGCCAGCTTACTCCGAAGCACGAGCAGAAAATCGGAGCCGAACCGCAAGTCGGCATTGTAAATGGGCTTGCCGTATATGGACCTAACAGCGGATCGCTTCTGGAAATCGAGGTAAGTGTAACCGCGGCTCACGATAAAGGATCAATTAACATTACAGGAATAGCTGAGGAAGAAAGCATCGGAAGCCAATCAAAATCAATCCGGCGAAAAAGCATGGCGAAGGGTTCGGTTGAAAACGTGTTAACGGTGCTCCGGACAATGGGAATGAAACCGTCTGATTATGATATTCACATCAATTTTCCAGGTGGGATCCCGATTGACGGACCGTCGGCAGGCATCGCGATGGCAGCGGGAATTTTCTCGGCGATTCACAAAATCCCAATTGACAATACCGTTGCCATGACGGGCGAAATCAGCCTGAACGGTCTTGTAAAGCCCATTGGAGGCGTCATTCCGAAAATAAAAGCGGCCAAGCAGTCCGGTGCGAAAAAAGTGATTATCCCATATGAAAATCAGCAGGCGATCTTAAAGCAGATTGACGGAATCACGATTATTGCGGTGAAGACGTTCCAGGAAGTGCTTGATGAAATTTTAGTAAATCCGCCAACAGAACAAAAACCATTCCATATTGAAATCAATAAAGAATCCGTTTAACCCTATTTTTATAATAGGGTTTTTTTCATGAAGGACATCTTTTCCTTTTTCATATCAGAAAGAAAGGGTATACTACGAGGAGACTGTTTTATAGAAAATGGAACCATGCCGTTTATTGTACAAGGATGAAAAAGTTGTATTATAATGGTTCATACTAAAGTCACGGAGGTGTCAGTCACATGGCAGAAGAATTAAAACGCAGCATCCCGCTCCTCCCTTTAAGAGGTTTATTAGTGTACCCGACGATGGTTCTGCACTTAGATGTAGGACGTGACAAGTCGGTTCAGGCCCTTGAACAGGCAATGATGCATGACCATATGATATTTTTAGCCACTCAGCAGGATATTTCGATAGACGAACCAGGTGAAGACGAGATTTTTACTGTCGGCACTTATACAAAAATTAAGCAAATGCTGAAGCTTCCGAACGGTACGATTCGTGTGTTGGTTGAGGGCCTCAAGCGTGCCCAAATCGTCAAATACAATGAGCATGAGGATTACACGTCGGTCGACATTCAGCTGATTCATGAAGATGATTCAAAAGATACAGAAGACGAAGCATTGATGCGGACTTTGTTAGACCACTTTGATCAGTACATAAAAATTTCTAAAAAAATCTCGGCTGAAACGTATGCTGCGGTTACTGATATCGAAGAGCCAGGGAGAATGGCAGACATCGTTGCTTCTCACCTGCCCCTTAAGTTAAAAGATAAGCAGGATATCTTAGAAACAGCTGACGTCAAAGACAGACTGAACAAGGTCATTGATTTTATCAATAATGAAAAAGAAGTGCTGGAGATCGAGAAAAAAATAGGACAGCGCGTCAAACGTTCGATGGAGCGTACGCAGAAGGAATATTACTTGCGTGAACAAATGAAGGCGATTCAAAAAGAGCTTGGCGATAAAGAAGGTAAAACAGGCGAAGTTCAGACACTCACGGAAAAAATTGAAGAAGCAGGCATGCCTGACCATGTAAAGGAAACCGCGCTTAAGGAATTGAACAGATACGAGAAAATTCCGTCAAGTTCTGCGGAAAGCTCTGTGATACGCAACTATATCGACTGGCTGATCGCTCTCCCGTGGACGGATGAGACAGATGATAAGCTTGATTTGAAAGAGGCAGGCCGTCTCTTAAATGACGAGCATCACGGACTTGAAAAAGTGAAAGAACGTATCTTAGAATATTTGGCTGTCCAAAAGCTGACAAAATCCCTGAAAGGCCCGATCCTCTGCTTGGCAGGACCTCCAGGTGTCGGAAAAACGTCTTTAGCTAAATCAATTGCAAAAAGTATGGGCCGGGAATTCGTCAGAATCTCACTCGGCGGAGTGCGAGACGAATCAGAGATCCGCGGACACAGACGGACCTATGTTGGAGCAATGCCTGGACGCATTATTCAAGGGATGAAAAAAGCCGGCAAGCTGAATCCTGTCTTCTTATTAGATGAAATTGATAAAATGTCATCCGATTTCAGAGGCGACCCGTCATCTGCGATGCTTGAAGTGCTCGATCCAGAGCAAAATAGCACCTTCAGTGATCACTATATTGAAGAAACCTTTGATTTATCAAAAGTGCTGTTTATTGCAACGGCTAACAATTTGGCCACAATCCCGGGTCCGCTCAGAGACAGAATGGAAATTATTAATATTGCGGGGTACACAGAAGTAGAAAAACTCGAAATTGTGAAAGACCACCTGCTTCCTAAGCAGATCAAGGAGCACGGGCTGAAGAAAAGCAACCTGCAGCTGCGTGACCAGGCGATTCTTGATATTATCCGCTACTATACCAGAGAAGCGGGTGTGAGAAGCCTTGAACGCCAGCTTGCGGCGATTTGCCGTAAGGCTGCAAGAGCCATTGTTGCTGAAGAGCGAAAACGGATTACGGTCACTGAGAAGAATCTTCAGGACTTTATCGGAAAACGCATTTTCAGGTACGGACAAGCTGAAACAGAAGATCAAGTTGGTGTAGTTACAGGGCTAGCCTATACAACCGTCGGCGGAGATACGCTGTCGATTGAAGTATCGCTTTCTCCGGGGAAAGGGAAATTGATCCTGACAGGAAAGCTTGGAGATGTCATGAGAGAGTCAGCTCAGGCTGCTTTTAGCTATGTGCGTTCAAAAACAGAAGAACTTGGCATTGAACCTGACTTTCATGAGAAGTATGATATTCATATACATGTACCTGAGGGTGCGGTGCCTAAAGATGGTCCGTCAGCCGGTATTACGATGGCGACAGCGCTTGTTTCTGCTTTAACGGGACGTGCCGTTTCGCGTGAAGTCGGCATGACTGGGGAAATTACGCTTCGCGGGCGCGTGCTGCCGATAGGCGGCTTGAAGGAAAAAGCGCTTGGCGCACATAGAGCGGGATTAACGACCATTATTGCGCCTAAAGAGAATGAAAAAGATATAGAGGATATTCCTGAAAGCGTCAGAGAGGGGCTCACATTTATATTGGCGTCCCACTTAGACGAAGTTTTGGAACATGCCTTAGTAGGAGAGAAAAAATGAAAGTCACAAAGTCAGAAATCGTGATCAGTGCAGTTAAGCCGGAACAATATCCTGAGGGCAGGCTTCCGGAAATTGCACTGGCCGGAAGATCGAACGTGGGAAAATCGTCTTTTATCAATTCATTAATCAATCGCAAAAATCTTGCGAGAACATCATCTAAACCGGGAAAAACACAAACACTCAATTTCTACATTATCAATGATGAGCTGCATTTTGTGGATGTGCCGGGTTACGGCTTTGCCAAAGTGTCAAAATCCGAGCGTGAAGCTTGGGGCAGAATGATTGAAACCTACATCACGACACGCCAGGAATTGAAGGCAGTGGTACAGATCGTTGATTTGCGGCATGCGCCGTCTAATGATGATGTGCAGATGTATGAATTCTTAAAGTATTATGGCATTCCTGTTATTATTATCGCTACAAAGGCAGATAAGATCCCGAAAGGAAAGTGGGACAAACACGCGAAGGTTGTCCGACAGACTCTAAATATTGATCCGGAAGACGAGCTGATTCTCTTCTCCTCAGAAACGAAAAAGGGGAAAGACGAAGCTTGGGGAGCGATCAAAAAAATGATAAACCGGTAGAGAAAACTCTCTGCCGGTTTTATTTATCGTATAGATTTTTTCCGTTTTATCAATAATAACAATAAACTGATTCCAATAAAGACAAACGGCCAATACTCTTTAAGAAGCGCTGTCGGAATATGCGCAGATTCTAGCCATGCCATAATTTGTTTGAAAAAGTGTAAAAACAGGGAAAAACAAATCATCGATAAAGCTTCATATACATATTCTTTTTTCTGTACGGTTAACACCAAAAGCGAGAAGCCGATTATAAATACGAGCATTTCAAAATCATCCGGCCACCATGGCCATTTCGGCTTGGCGAAAAAGTGCAAGCCGATCCCGAAAAGAACCGAACCGATAAAGAAGTGTGGTGTAACGGCTTCTTTTTTCCCTTGATACACAAAGGCTGCGCCTAACAGCATGAGGAGAACAGGCCATTGATCCTGCCCTGAAAACAGTTCGGCTTGGCCGCTTTCAAGCCATGCATATACAGAAGCAGCAAGCAGCAGACAAGGGAATAAAATTGATTTTTGTTTCATGCATATCACCTTCTTGTTTTTTAGAGCTGATGTGTAGTAAATTTCTGCTGTTTTTGGTATTGTCAATAGGAATGCTTCTATTCTGAGAAGCTTTTTCTAATATAGCATAGGAATTTTAAAATCTGTTCACAATTTGGGAAAGAAACTATGTTATAATTATTATAAATAATGAGTTCTATGTTAGAATGATTATAAATAAAGATTGGGTGTTGGGGGTGTAATTAAGGCGATGCATATACTTGTTGTGGGAGTAGATTATAAATCCGCCCCTATTGAGATACGTGAAAAAGTAAGTTTTCAGCCGAATGAGCTGGCAGAAGCGATGGTGCAGCTGAAGGAAGAGAAAAGCATTCTTGAAAACATCATCGTTTCCACATGCAATCGCACTGAAATTTATGCGGTAGTCGATCAGCTCCATACAGGCCGTTATTATATAAAGAAGTTTTTAGCTGATTGGTTTCAATTAAGCAAAGAAGAACTGTCGCCGTTTTTAACATTTTACGAAAGCGATGCGGCTGTTGAGCATTTATTCCGTGTAGCCTGCGGACTTGATTCTATGGTGATTGGTGAAACCCAGATTCTCGGCCAGGTGCGCGACAGCTTTAAAACAGCTCAGCAAGAAAATACGATCGGGACTATTTTTAATGAGCTGTTTAAGCAGGCCGTTACAGTGGGCAAACGGACTCATGCTGAAACAGACATTGGCTCAAATGCAGTGTCAGTAAGCTATGCAGCAGTTGAACTTGCTAAAAAAATCTTCGGAAATCTTTCAAGCAAGCACATATTGATTCTCGGTGCGGGAAAAATGGGCGAGCTTGCTGCGGAAAACCTGCATGGACAGGGAATCGGCAAGGTCACTGTCATTAACCGAACATACTTGAAAGCGAAGGAGCTTGCAGACCGTTTCTCTGGTGAAGCGAGAAGCTTAAATCAGCTTGAAAGCGCGCTTGCGGAGGCTGATATCCTAATCAGTTCAACCGGTGCAAGTGATTTTGTCGTGTCCAAAGAGATGATGGAAAACGCGAATAAGCTTCGCAAGGGACGTCCGCTGTTTATGGTGGACATTGCCGTGCCTAGAGACCTTGATCCTGCGCTGAATGATCTTGAAGGTGTTTTCCTTTATGATATCGACGATCTCGAAGGCATTGTAGAAGCGAACATGAAAGAGCGGAGAGAAACCGCTGAAAAAGTTGAACTGTTAATTGAAGAAACCATTGTGGAGTTCAAACAATGGCTGAATACACTTGGTGTTGTGCCGGTTATTTCCGCATTGCGCGAAAAGGCGCTTGCGATCCAGTCAGAAACGATGGACAGCATCGAGCGGAAGCTGCCTCACTTAAGCACAAGAGAGAAAAAACTGTTAAACAAACACACCAAAAGTATCATTAATCAAATGCTGCGTGATCCGATCTTAAAGGTGAAAGAGCTTGCGGCAGACGCTGATTCTGAAGAAAAGCTGGCCTTGTTTATGCAGATTTTTGATATTGAAGAAGCGGCTGGCCGTCAAATGATGAAAACTGTTGAAAGCAGCCAAAAGGTCCATTCTTTTAAGAAGGCTGAATCAAAATCGGGCTTTGCCCCACTTGTAAGTGAGTGAATGCTGAATGATTGATACTGCAATGGCAAGACTTAATGAGGGAACAATCGTCATTTATGCATTAAGTGTACTCTTTTATTTTATAGATTTTCTTCAACACAACCGGAAGGCTGGAAAAATGGCCTTCTGGTTGCTTTCTATTGTCTGGACTCTGCAAACCGTGTATTTGGCCTATTTTATGTGGGTGACGGGGCGGTTTCCGGTATTAAATGTGACGGAGGCGCTTTATTTTTATGCCTGGGTGCTTGTCACGCTGTCACTTGTCCTGACAAAGCTTTTACGAGTTGACTTTATTGTGTTTTTTACAAATGTAATAGGGTTTTCTATGATCGCCATTCATACATTTTCACCGACAGAGCAGCAGTCTGCCGCTTTTTCCGGGCAGCTTGTATCTGAGCTTTTGGTGATTCATATTACAATGGCGATTCTTTCATACGGCGCTTTTTCCCTTTCTTTTGTTTTTTCTGTCCTGTATATTTTTCAATATCATTTGCTGAAAAAGAAAAAGTGGGGTAAATGGCTGTTGAGAATTGAAGATTTGTCTAAGCTTGATTATATGGCATACGTTCTGAATGTCATCGGAGTCCCGATGCTGTTGCTGAGTTTGATTCTCGGCGTCATTTGGGCGTATGTCTCACTAGAAACGCTGTATTGGTTCGACGCCAAAGTGCTTGGTTCGTTTGTCGTCTTGCTGCTGTACAGCTATTATCTTTATATCAGGCTGATTAAAGAGCTGCAAGGAAAGGTCGCAGCATTGTGGAATACGGCTTGTTTTCTCGTGCTGATGATCAATTATTTCCTGCTTGGAAGCCTGTCGCAATTTCATTGGTTTAGTTAAATGATGTCCCAAGCAGATTCGGGAGGAAAGAAAACGATGAGAACAATAAAAGTAGGTTCCAGACGGAGCAAACTCGCTATGACTCAAACAAAATGGGTGATTCAAAAACTGAAGGAAATCAATCCTTCATTTGCCTTTGAAATCAAAGAAATCGTGACAAAGGGAGACCGGATCGTCGATGTTACGCTCTCAAAAGTGGGTGGAAAAGGGCTGTTTGTCAAAGAGATTGAACAAGCGCTTTTGAACGAAGACATTGATATGGCGGTGCACAGCATGAAGGATATGCCTGCTGTTTTGCCTGAAGGCCTTGTGATCGGCTGTATTCCTGAACGAGAAGACCCACGTGATGCCCTTATTTCAAAGAATCGCGTAAAGCTTTCAGAAATGAAGGAAGGCGCTGTCATCGGCACAAGCAGTTTAAGAAGAAGTGCACAGCTTTTGATTGAGCGCCCTGACATTACAATTAAATGGATTAGAGGTAATATAGATACGAGGCTTCAAAAGCTGGAAACTGAGGATTATGACGCGATTATTTTAGCTGCTGCCGGCCTTTCGAGAATGGGCTGGAAGCAAGATGTAGTAACCGAATTCCTAGAGCCTGAGCGCTGTTTGCCTGCTGTGGGCCAAGGAGCACTGGCGATTGAATGCAGAGAATCGGATGAGGAGCTAATGGCGTTGTTTTCTCAGTTTACGGATGAGTATACAAAACGGACTGTGCTGGCGGAACGTGCTTATTTAAACGCGATGGAGGGCGGATGCCAGGTTCCGATCGCAGGCTACTCAGTGTTAAACGAACAGGATGAAATTGAATTGACAGGGCTTGTCACTTCTCCTGACGGCAAGATCATTTTTAAAGAAACTGTCACCGGAAACGATCCGGAGGAAGTCGGAAAACGCTGTGCCGCTCTTATGACTGACAAAGGAGCCAAAGAATTAATTGATCGTGTCAAACGGGAGCTTGATGAGGATGGAAAATGATTTTCCGCTGAAAGGAAAAACAGTGCTTGTCACCCGGAATAAGGCGCAGGCAAAATCGTTTCAGCAAAAAGTGGAGGCCCTTGGCGGAAAAGCGGTTTTGACCTCTTTGATTACGTTTCGCCGCGCTTTGGCGAATGATCTTGCAAAACAGGTGAAAGAGGATCTTGCCGCGCCCGGCTGGCTTGTTTTTACAAGTGTGAACGGAGTAGACTTCTTTTTTTCTTATCTAAAGGAAAATCAGCTCATTTTTCCAGCGCATAAAAAAGTTGCGGCTGTCGGTGAAAAAACGGCTCGCCGTTTGGAAACGTATAACGTATCGGTTGATGTGATGCCTAAGGACTATATTGCTGAAAAGTTGGCAGAGGCTCTTAAGCAGCATGCTGAACCGGCGGAACGAATTAGCGTGGTTAAAGGCAATTTGTCGCGTGATGTGATAAAACAAGAGCTTGTACCGCTCGGTTTTGAAGTGAAGGAATGGGTTGTCTACGAAACGATTCCGGATGAAGAAGGCATCGAGGCACTGATAGAGGCCGCGAGTCAATATTCATTTGATTATGTGACATTTACGAGTTCATCAACCGTACATACGTTTATGCATGTCTTGGGAGAAGAATTGAAAAAGTGGCAGGCGAACAGAGCGGCATGTATCAGCATCGGACCTTTAACAAGGGACGCTCTGCTGGCTTATGACATTACATCGCATATGCCTCATACATTTACAATAGATGGCATGCTTGACTTAATGTGCAGCATGTCAAGAGAGGAAGAGAGAATATGAGTCAATCTTTTAACAGACACCGCCGTCTGCGGTCATCAAAAGCAATGAGAGAGATGGTAAAGGAAACGCGTTTGCACCCATCTGATTTTATATATCCGATTTTTGTCGTTGAAGGGCTGGAAGGCAAAAAAGCTGTTCCGTCAATGCCTGATGTTTACCATGTATCATTAGATCTATTGAAGGATGAAGTGGCAGAGCTGGTTAAACTGGGCATTCAATCTGTCATCGTGTTTGGCATCCCGGAAGAAAAAGATGATTGCGGAACGCAAGCGTATCATGATCACGGCATCGTTCAAAAAGCCATCACAGAAATAAAAAAACACTTCCCTGAGATGGTTGTTGTCGCTGATACGTGCCTATGCGAATATACAGATCACGGCCATTGCGGACTAGTCAAAGACGGCGTCATCCTCAATGATGAATCGCTGGAGCTTTTAGCGCAGACAGCTGTCAGCCAAGCGAAAGCAGGTGCCGATGTCATTGCACCTTCAAACATGATGGACGGATTTGTTACAGTGATCAGAAAAGCGCTTGATAAAGAAGGGTTCGTCAATATTCCAATCATGTCTTACGCTGTGAAATATTCAAGTGAGTTTTACGGTCCGTTCCGTGATGCAGCAAACAGCACGCCGCAATTCGGGGACCGCAAAACATATCAGATGGACCCTGCCAACCGTATGGAAGCACTCCGCGAAGCACAATCAGATGTCGAGGAAGGCGCGGACTTTTTGATTGTCAAACCTTCGCTTTCATATATGGATATCATGCGTGACGTAAAAAATGAGTTTGCTTTGCCGCTCGTCGCTTATAATGTAAGCGGAGAGTATTCAATGGTAAAGGCTGCAGCGCAGAACGGCTGGATCAAAGAAAAAGAAATTGTGTTAGAAATTTTGACAAGCATGAAGCGTGCAGGCGCCGACCTGATTATTACGTATCATGCAAAAGACGCAGCGAAATGGCTTGCAGAGTAATTATATTCAGTTGACAGGAGTTGAGGCAGATGAGAAGCTATGAAAAATCAAAAGCGGCTTTTAAAGAAGCGCAAAAACTCATGCCGGGCGGTGTAAACAGTCCCGTTCGCGCATTTAAATCGGTAGACATGGACCCGATTTTTATGGAGCGCGGAAAAGGCTCAAAAATCTTTGATATTGATGGGAATGAATATATTGACTACGTCTTGTCATGGGGACCTTTAATTTTAGGGCATACAAATGAACGCGTCGTAGAGAGCCTCAAAAAAGTGGCTGAATATGGGACAAGCTTCGGTGCTTCTACTGAAGTAGAAAATGAACTGGCAAAGCTTGTTATTGATCGTGTGCCATCTGTAGAAATTGTACGAATGGTCAGCTCCGGAACAGAGGCTACTATGAGTGCCCTCCGTTTGGCAAGAGGCTATACAGGCCGCAACAAGATTTTAAAATTTGAGGGCTGTTATCATGGGCACGGCGATTCCCTCTTGATTAAAGCGGGTTCAGGAGTGGCCACTCTCGGTCTGCCTGACAGCCCTGGTGTTCCTGAAGGCATTGCGAAAAACACGATTACCGTTCCGTACAATGATTTAGAAAGTGTAAAGCTTGCTTTCCAACAGTTCGGTGAAGACATTGCGGGAGTTATTGTAGAGCCGGTTGCCGGAAATATGGGAGTTGTCCCGCCGCAAGAAGGCTTCCTGCAAGGGCTGCGTGATATCACTGGGCAATACGGTTCCCTGCTGATTTTTGATGAAGTAATGACAGGCTTCCGGGTCGATTATAATTGTGCTCAAGGGTACTTCGGCGTAACACCTGATCTGACTTGTTTAGGAAAAGTGATCGGGGGCGGACTTCCTGTCGGTGCTTATGGCGGTAAGGCTGAAATCATGGAGCGGATCGCTCCGAGCGGTCCAATTTATCAGGCTGGCACATTGTCGGGCAACCCGCTTGCGATGACCGCTGGCTTAGAAACATTGAAGCAGCTGACACCTGAATCCTACAAGAATTTCATCAAAAAAGGCGACAGGCTGGAAGAAGGCATTTCAAAGGCCGCCGAGGCTCATGGCATTCCTCATACCTTTAACCGCGCAGGTTCAATGATCGGCTTCTTCTTTACAAACGAACCTGTCATCAATTATGAAACAGCCAAAGCATCTGATTTGAAGCTGTTTGCTAACTATTATAAAGGCATGGCAAATGAAGGTGTATTCCTTCCGCCATCTCAATTCGAAGGCCTTTTTCTTTCAACGGCCCACACTGAGGAAGATATTGAAAAAACAATTCAAGCAGCTGGAAAAGTATTTGCTGAGATCAGCCGCGGATAAGAGTAAAAACCGGTATCAAGGACATCCTTGTACCGGTTTTTTTTTCTGTGCTCGCCCACTCATATTTTCCCCAATTCATACATACACCTTTAGTGACATCTAATTTTAAGGATTAGATGAAAGGAGGATATGAACTTGCCGCAAAATCATCGATTGCAATTTTCTGTAGAAGAATCGATCTGTTTCCAAAAAGGACAGGAAGTTTCTGAACTGCTTTCTATTTCATTAGATCCTGACATTAGGGTTCAGGAAGTAAATGATTATGTATCAATCAGAGGATCGCTTGAACTAACAGGTGAGTACAACATAGATCAAAACAAACATACCGATGAGTTTTATACTGATAAGCGGTTTGTTGAAGAAGTCAGAAAGAGAGAGGATGGAAGCGCAGAACTGACTCACTGTTTTCCTGTGGATATTACCATTCCGAAAAATAAAGTGAGCCATTTACAGGATGTCTTCGTCTTTATTGACGCATTTGACTATCAATTAACGGATTCTCGCATTTTAACGATTCAAGCTGATTTAGCGATCGAAGGGCTTTTAGATGATACGGCAGACAAAGAGCCAGAGATTCCTTTATATGAGTCTCCTGCGGCATTCATAGGGGAAGGGGAAGAGGTTTCAGAGCCGCCGATACAAAGTGCAGTAGAAACGGGTTCATCTTCGGGAGCGGAAGCAGTTTTGCAGGATGAAACGCCAGCCCAACCGCCAGAACTTTTTGTATCGAAAGCGGGGCTCCGTGAAGAAATGGAAATAGAAAAAGAAGAATCTGTGCCGCCGGAATCAGTCGCTTCAGGATCGAAGGCGCGAAAAGATGTGAAAGAGGAAACCGAGCCGCCAGAGCTTCTAGTGCAGGAAGCAAAGAGTCGTGAAGAATCGGAAACAGAAGAAGCTGAGCCAGAAGCTTATGCTTCAGAAATAGGAATTCAAGAGATCGTTAAAGCAGAAAATGAAACGCCAGAGCCAGTATCTGCAATAGCAGATGTTCGTGAAGAAGCGGACCCTCCAGCGGAGGATAATCTTCGTAAAGATTCTGGAGCAGAAGGATCGCCTGCTTTGGAAGCTGAACCATATGCAGAGACTGTGATATCAGAGGGAGAAGTAGAAACTCCTGGGTCTCCTATTCTTGAATCTGCGTTCCGCCAAGAGGTTCCAAATGAGGAAGCGGGTCAACCGGAACGAGCGAAGCATGAATACCGTCAAAAAGAGAAAGAAGCAGCTCAGCCGGAGTACTCTGAGCCCGCACTCTGTCAAGAAGAGGAAGAAAAGGCTCAACCGGAGCACGCTGATCCTGGATTCCGTCAAGAGGTGGAAGAAGCGCCTCAACCGGAGCATGCTGAGCCTGCACTACGTCATGAAGAGAAAGTAACAGCTCAACCAGAACATGCTGAAACCGCGCTTCGTCAAGCAGCGGAAGAAGCTCTCGAGGCTGAATCTCAGGCTGACCTCTCCATAGAAGAAAGCAAAGAGAAGATAACAGCCTCAGCTCCATATATGGAGAATGGCGAAACCGCTTTACAGCTTCATTTCAAGCAAAAAGCAAGCTCGGAAGAGGCACCTCAAGAAGAGTCTGCACCGGCATATCGCACCTTCCTGCCCGAACATGAAGAGGAGGATTCTTTTTATTCAGCGCCTAAGCTGCTGGAAGAGGAAGAAAAAGAGGAAGAAAGCTTTGAAATTGAAGTGAGAAAAATACCACCGGCTGAAGAGCCTGAGGAAGAAACAGCTCTTCAATCCTTCCAGCTGCCTGATAACTCAGAGACTGAAAGGAAGGAAGCGAATGCTGTTCCTAGGGTTGCTCCTGCTGCTGAAACGAAGGAACCTCAAACAAAGGAAAGTGATAATTCTCTTTATTTAACAAAACTTTTTACGAGAGAAGAGGATGAGTTTTCGAGAATGAAAATATGCATTGTCCAGCAGGAAGATACGATCGAACGTTTATGCGAACGGTATGAAATCACATCCCAGCAGCTGATCAGAATGAATTCTTTAGCCATAGACGATGAACTGAAAGCAGGACAGATCCTCTATATTCCTCAATATAACAACAGCCATGCATAAGCCGTAATCGATCGGAAAATGTGGTGAATGGAATGGAAGATACCCAATCGGTTCTTCAGAAATACGGACTGACTGCTCAGTTTATTGAGCCTGTCAGTCCTCGTGTGTGGAAAGTGTATACAGACTATGGCGCATTTGCCCTGAAAAAATTGAAATCAGCTCGCAGCAAACAGTTTACAGACCATATGGTGGCGATTGAGGAAAAAGGTTTTCGTTCATTTGTTCCCGTTTACAGAACAAATAGCGGTGAGTTTTTCTCAGAAGGTATACAATCCGGAGATTCCTATTATTTAATGCCTTGGCTTCAATTTGACCAGGAGGAAGAACAGGATCAGAAACATGCTTATTTATTTAGAGAAACAGCCCGCCTACATGAGAGAACCGCGCAGGAAATAAAGATCAGACGTGATGATATTGAACGTTATTTCGGACAAACGAAAAAAAAGTGGGAACATGATAAAATTTTTTATGAACAGTTTGTAGACAGAGCGGAGAAGGAATGGTACCTCTCCCCTTTTGAACTTCAGGCCGTAACCTATTTTTCAGAAACCATTTCGGCGGTGAATTTTGCGCTGGAGCGGTTGGAGGATTGGTATGAGTCAGCAAAAGAGAAGAATGACTCAAGGGTTGTGATGAACCACGGCAGCCTGTCCATTCACCATTTTCTGTATAATGATACAGGGACCGGGTATTTCACAAACTTCGAAAGAGCGTCTGTCGGCCCGCCGCAAAACGACTTACTCGGCTTTTATACAAAAATGTTCAGAGGCATTCCGAAAGCTTGTCCGGAATGCGTTGAATGGTTTTATGCATACACGAAATTATTCCCTTTACGTGAAGCGGAAGTCAGTCTTTTTCTCAGCTATATGGCATTTCCGGCATCCATGTACAAGGTGCTGAACCGTTATCAAACCGGGGAAAGACAGCATGAAAAAAATGAATGTACGCAATTATTAAAGGCCTATTGGCAAATGAAAAATATAGAGCCGTTTGTGATGAAAATTCATCAGACTGAACAAGAGAAAAAATTCCAGGCTGAAAACGAGTCCACGTCTTAATGGCGCGGACTTGTTTGTTTATATCCATTCTAAATGAAGAGCGCAAGCCAATAAGATTAGGATTGCGAGCAGCAAAACATCAAAGGTTGTTGGGAAGAAAATGGTTCTGATTCCTTGGAAAATTGTAATGGGAATAATCACTTGTGCGGATACAAGCCGAATTTGCCTAACCCACGGCGGTAGCGAATAAGAGCTGAAACGTTTCTTCACGGTGCATCCTCCTCTGCGCATTTACAAGCATCATATGTAAACTTGGGCAATAGGTGCCTGCCTATCAGTATAGAAAGTGGCGTTTTTGGAAAAGATGATTGACGAATCAAAAACACTTTTACTATAATAAAGAACATAAATAAAGTATATAATGAGCTGATAAATACACCTGCTTAGAACGGGAAGAGTACAAAAAAGGCGCATGCAGAGAGAGAAGCCGTTTGCTGAAAGGCTTCTTATGTTGTCTGATTGGAAGGTCGCCCGGGAGCATAATTTCTTGAAAGAAGAGTAGAGAAATTCGGGAAACACCCGTTATCCGTTATAAGTGCATGAACTGATAAAGTTCATGAAAAAAGGTGGTACCGCGAAAGAGCTTTTCGTCCTTTTACAGGGATGAAGAGCTCTTTTTTCGTTCTCAGCCATTTTTAAACATGTTGGAGGGTTATGATGGAGACGAATGAACAAACAATGCCGACGAAATACGATCCGGCAGCTGTTGAGAAAGACCGATATGATTTTTGGCTAAAAGGCAAATTTTTTGAAGCGGGCAATGACCAGACAAAAGAGCCGTATTCTGTTGTTATTCCGCCGCCAAACGTAACAGGAAGACTTCACCTTGGACACGCGTGGGACACAACGCTGCAAGACATTGTAACAAGAATGAAACGCATGCAGGGCTATGATGTGCTGTGGCTTCCGGGTATGGACCACGCCGGCATTGCGACACAGGCTAAAGTGGAAGCGAAACTTCGTGAAGAAGGCAAATCCCGCTATGATCTTGGCCGCGAGAAATTCCTCGAAGAAACGTGGAAGTGGAAGGAAGAGTATGCTGACTTTATTCGCAGCCAGTGGGCGAAATTAGGGCTTGGCCTTGATTATTCCCGTGAACGTTTTACGCTGGATGAGGGCTTAAGCAAAGCGGTTCGCGAAGTATTCGTTAAGCTTTATGAAAAAGGCCTGATTTACAGAGGGGAATATATTATTAACTGGGACCCTGCGACAAAAACAGCACTATCCGACATTGAGGTCATTTACAAGGATGTTCAAGGCGCGTTCTATCATATGAGCTATCCGCTCGCTGACGGTTCAGGTTCAATTGAAATTGCAACGACACGTCCTGAAACGATGCTCGGTGATACAGCGGTTGCCGTTCATCCTGAAGATGAGCGCTACAAGCATCTTATCGGAAAAACGGTGATCCTGCCGATTGTAAATCGTGAAATTCCGATTGTCGGTGATGACTACGTTGATATGGAATTTGGTTCAGGTGCGGTGAAAATTACGCCTGCTCATGATCCAAACGACTTTGAACTTGGCAACCGCCATAACTTAGAACGCATTCTTGTCATGAATGAAGATGGCACAATGAACGAAAATGCACTGCAATATCAAGGCATGGATCGCTTTGAATGCCGCAAAAAGCTTGTTAAAGATCTACAGGAAGCAGGTGTTCTCTTCAAAATCGAGGATCATATGCATTCTGTCGGGCATAGTGAACGAAGCGGGGCTGTAGTTGAGCCTTATCTTTCTACCCAATGGTTTGTGCGCATGCAGCCGCTTGCTGATGAAGCGATTGAGTTGCAAAAGAAAGAAGAAAAAGTCAACTTTGTGCCTGACCGTTTTGAAAAAACGTATTTACACTGGATGGAAAACATCCGCGACTGGTGTATTTCACGTCAGTTGTGGTGGGGCCACCGTATTCCTGCTTGGTATCATAAAGAAACAGGTGAGCTATATGTCGGGCTTGAAGCGCCTGAGGACAGCGAAAATTGGGAGCAGGATACAGACGTACTGGATACATGGTTCAGTTCTGCGCTCTGGCCTTTCTCCACTATGGGCTGGCCTGATGTAACGGCTGAAGACTTTAAACGCTACTATCCGACAGACGTTCTCGTGACAGGGTACGACATCATTTTCTTCTGGGTGTCACGCATGATTTTCCAAGGCATTGAATTTACAGGCGAGCGCCCGTTCAAAGATGTTTTAATCCATGGCTTAATCCGTGACGAGCAAGGCCGAAAAATGAGTAAATCTCTTGGAAACGGTGTTGATCCGATGGATGTCATTGACAAGTACGGAGCCGATTCTCTGCGTTATTTCCTTGCGACTGGAAGCTCTCCTGGCCAAGATCTGCGCTTCAGCTATGAAAAAGTGGAATCGACTTGGAATTTCGCCAATAAAATTTGGAATGCCTCCCGTTTTGCATTAATGAACATGGACGGCATGACCTACGATGAGCTTGATCTGTCGGGCGAAAAGTCAGTAGCTGACAAGTGGATTTTAACGCGATTAAATGAAACGATTGAGCATGTGACTCAGCTTGCTGATCGATATGAATTTGGTGAAGTCGGACGTCATTTATATAACTTTATTTGGGATGATTTCTGTGACTGGTATATTGAAATGGCGAAGCTTCCGCTTTACGGAGAAGACGAAGCGGCTAAGAAAACAACTCGTTCCATCCTTGCTTACGTACTGGATCAAACGATGCGCCTGCTTCATCCGTTTATGCCATTCTTAACGGAGGAAATTTGGCAGCACCTTCCTCATCAAGGGGAATCGATTACAGTAAGCCAATGGCCTGTTGTAGTACCGGAGCATAACGATACTGAAGCGGCAGCTGACATGAAGCTTCTTGTTGAGCTGATCCGTTCTGTGCGTAATATCCGCAGTGAAGTCAATACGCCAATGAGCAAGCAGGTTGAACTGTATATTAAAACAAGCACAGACGAAATAGCAGACCGTCTCGAAGCGAACCGCTCATATGTTGAACGCTTTACGAATCCGAGTGTGCTAAAAATCGGCACGGGTATCGAGGCTGTTGATAAAGCGATGACGGCTGTTGTCTCAGGGGCAGAGGTTATTCTTCCGCTTGAAGGCTTAATTAATATTGATGAAGAAATTGCCCGCCTGCAAAAAGAATTCGATAAGCTGACGAAAGAAGTCGAGCGCGTCCAAAAGAAACTTGGAAATGAAGGATTTATGAAAAAAGCGCCTGCGCACGTAATTGATGAAGAACGTGAAAAAGAAAAAGATTATGTGGCAAAGCGTGACGCTGTTCAAAAACGAATGGCTGAGCTAAAGGGCTAATGAAAAGCCGGGGCGGTTTCCAGAGAAACCGCCTTGTCTTATAAAAGAGGGGATTATCATTGTTTACTGCATATGAAGAAGCGCGCAGCTGGATTCACGGGCGGCTAAAATTCGGAGTCAAGCCCGGACTCGGCCGAATGGAGCAGCTGATGGCGCGGTTAGGGCATCCTGAAAAGAAAATCAGTGCGTTCCACGTCGCAGGAACAAACGGTAAAGGATCAACTGTCGCTTTTATCCGTTCTATGGTGCAAGAAGCCGGATATACGGTTGGAACGTTTACATCACCTTATATCATTACGTTTAATGAACGGATCAGCGTTAATGGGACACCGATTTCAGATGAGGAATGGACAGCACTCGTCAATCAGATTAAACCGCACGTTGAAGCGCTTGATCAAACGGAATACGGACAGCCGACAGAATTTGAAATTATGACGGCGTGTGCATTTTTATATTTTGCAGAGTTTCATAAGGTCGACTTTGTTATTTTTGAAACAGGTCTGGGGGGGAGATTTGACTCTACGAATGTAGTTGAACCGCTTTTAACTGTAATCACAAGCATCGGACACGACCATATGAACATCTTGGGAAACACCATTGAAGAAATTGCTGGGGAAAAGGCCGGAATTATTAAAGAAGGTATACCGATGGTTACAGCTGTTACTCAGCCGGAAGCCTTACAGGTTATTCGTCATGAAGCTGAACGACATGCTGCGCCGTTCCAGTCATTACATGATACATGTGTTATTTTCAATGAAGAGGCTCTGCCTGCGGGAGAACAGTTTTCATTCAAAACGGCTGAGAAGTGTTATGAAGATATTCGGATCTCTCTGATTGGCACACATCAAAGGCAAAATGCGGCTTTGTCCATTTTGGCTGCTGAGTGGCTTAATAGAGAGAACATTGCAAGTATCAATGATGAGGCGTTAAGAAGCGGGCTTGTAAAGGCTGCTTGGCCGGGGCGGTTAGAGCTTGTTCAGGAACATCCGCCGGTATACTTAGATGGTGCGCATAACGAAGAAGGCGTTGAAAAGCTGGTGGAAACGATGAAGCAGCGTTTTCCTGATTCCCGCATTTCTGTAGTGTTTAGCGCGTTAAAGGACAAACCGTTTCACGATATGATAAAAAGATTGGAAACCATAGCCCATGCGATTCATTTTGCTTCTTTTGATTTCCCGCGTGCTTCTCTCGCAAAAGATCTATATGATGCAAGTGAAATCAGCAATAAAAGCTGGAGTGAAGATCCGGGTGATGTGCTCGAATTCATAGAAAACAAAAAGGATTCAAATGAAATTGTGCTGATTACTGGATCACTTTATTTTATCTCTGACATTCGTAAAAGGTTGAAATAAACGCGTCAAACCCCGGCAGTATCGAAAATGAAATTCTGCCGGGGTTTTTATGTGTAAAATTGAATATTCCCAATTAGAGTTCAGCCCGCTCACTTTGCTACAATCCATACCAGTATCTTGTAAAGGTGTGTTGTCTATGCTTTTCATTCTTTTTCTCCTCGGGCTGATCCTTGGTTCATTTTATTATACGGCCGGGTGCCGTATCCCCGTACATATATCCATTATCAAGCCCCGTTCGGCATGTTCGTTTTGCCAGCGGACATTAACCGCGGCAGAATTAATTCCCATCCTGTCATTCCTTTTCCAAAAGGGCAAATGTAAAAGCTGCGGACATAGAATTTCTTTTATGTATCCCGCGGCCGAGCTTGTGACAGCTTGTTTATTTGCCGCTGCAGGAATACGCTTTGGCTCATCTCCGGAACTATTTCCTGCTGTGGTGTTTATTTCTCTTCTCATCATTGTTGCAGTGACAGATATTCATTTTATGCTGATTCCAAATCGAATCTTGATTTTCTTTCTTCCCTTTTTGGCGGCAGCAAGATTGATTTCTCCGCTTGATTCCTGGTATACCAGTCTGTTAGGTGCAGTTGCCGGATTTCTTTTCCTGGCCTTAATTGCCGCAATCACCCATGGAGGAATAGGGGGAGGAGATATTAAACTATTTGCAGTGATTGGCTATATGCTTGGTGTGAAAATGCTGGCAGCTGCCTTTTTCTTTTCTGTTTTGATAGGTGCATTGTATGGAGCGGCAGCTGTTCTGACTGGAAGACTCGCCAAAAGGCAGCCGCTTCCCTTTGCCCCCGCAATTGCGGCTGGGAGCATTTTAGCATATTTATACGGTGACTCTATTATTTCTTTTTATATGAAAATGGCATTGGTTTGACCGCTGAAAAATTTGACGAACGGTTTTTGGACAAGACGACAAAAGTCTTGTTCTTTTTTTTTTTGCCTGTGCTAAAGTGTGTAGCATGAAAAGCTGACAAGAACGGTCAAGCAAATGAAGGGAGGAAGCGGAATTGAAAAAAAGGAAGAATAAAAAAAACAGTAAAGCCGCAGAAAAAGCCCTCAAGGTGACGATTAATGGAAAAGAAGAGACGGTTTACGAACAAGAAACGCCTGAGACTGAAACGGATAAAAATATGACATTTTCAAATTGGGAGGAAAAGAGAAAGGCAGAACAGGAGGTCGCAGCATCCCATGAACATCCCGATGAAGATGAATTTAACTGGGATTCAGAAGAGGACAAGGTGTTTAAAGAGGATCCAAAAGTCGTTCCGCCTTATCAAAAGAAAAAAACAAAGCTGTATGCAAAAGGAAAGGCCGGGGCGGCCAAGCCGGTAAAAAGAGTGGCGGCGACGATTGCCTTTGCAGCTGTCATAGGCACCGGATTAGGCTTATTCGCGTTGAACATCTCGGGCAATAAAGAAGCATCTGCACCAGCCTCTTTAGATGAATCCCTGGGCAGTCAAACGGCAAAAGCCGGAGATACTTCTGCTGATAAACAAAGCTCAGGTGCAGAAAAACAGGCGGCACCAGCTCAAGGTACATACAAAACGTACGCTGTACAAGCCGGAAAATTCTCAAATGAAAAGGGTGCCGAAACGTTAACAGAACAACTGGCTGAAAAAGGTTATTCCGCCGTGTCACTGTCAAAGGATGACGGGTATACGTATGTCATCGCAGGCTTAGCCAGTGATAAGGATGTGTCACAGCAGCTAGGGCAGCTTTTAATCGACAGCGATTTTGAAGCCTGGGGTGGCAAGGAGCTTTCCTTATCAATAGAGTCAGATATGACAGATTCCTTCAAGGAAACAGCGGAGCTTGCAGCAAAGGCGATTCTCGGCGAAGATATTACAAAAGCGAGTGTAGAGAAAATAGAAAAGTCGCTTGGTAAAACAGAAGCATCAGGAGAGAAAAAAGCGATTTTGCAGGCATTAAAGGAATTAGAGGACCCAAATGCTGAAGCCGGATGGAAGGCTCAGCAGCAGCTGTTAGCTGTCATTAAATAAGAGGAAGTGCCTGAGCCTTGTCCTTTAGTGACAGGCTTTTTTTCAATTTGTCATGAAAAAGTTATTTTTCTGAAATTGTGACGAGCCTCTTGATTTGGTAGGATAAACGAGTATCTTTTTTTCTTAAGCAAACCCTGAAAGGATGACGAACATGACTAAGCCACTAATACTTGCATCACAATCTCCGCGCAGGAAAGAACTCCTCGATCTTCTCCAGCTGCCCTACTCTATTATTGTCAGTGAAGTAGAGGAAAAATTAAATCGAAACTTTTCACCTGAAGAAAACGTCCAATGGTTGGCAAAACAAAAAGCTAAGGCTGTAGCTGATCTCCACCCGCATGCAATCGTTATCGGCGCTGATACAATGGTATGCCTGGACGGAGAATGCCTTGGTAAACCGAAAGATCAAGAAGAAGCTGCTTCTATGCTGCGGAGGCTTTCAGGCCGAAGTCATTCAGTGGTTACCGCGGTCAGCATACAAGCCGAAAATCACAGCGAGACTTTTTATGATAAGACCGAAGTTACGTTTTGGCCCCTCAATGAAGAAGAGATTTGGACTTATATAGAAACAAAAGAGCCGATGGATAAAGCAGGTGCATACGGCATCCAAGGAAGAGGCGCGCTTTTTGTAAAGAAAATAGACGGAGATTATTATTCAGTCATGGGCCTTCCTATATCAAAAACGATGAGAGTTCTTCGCCATTTTAATATAAAGGCATGACGGTTCTATAAACGGGAAGGGAAAGAAAAGGAGTGCTTGATCATACACGATCTGCCATTAAAACTCAGAGATTTCCCAACGAAAGAAAAGCCAAGAGAAAGGCTCCTGAAAGTCGGAGCCGAGAACTTAGCGACTCATGAACTATTGGCTATATTGTTACGGACAGGAACGAAACACGAATCTGTTATGGATCTGTCAAACCGGTTGCTGCGCTCTTTTGACGGACTTCGATTGCTGAAAGAAGCATCGGTTGAAGAGCTGTCAAGCATCCGGGGAATCGGTATGGTAAAAGCGGTCCAAATACTGGCGGCAGTTGAGCTTGGAAGCCGTATTCATAATTTAGCCAACGAAGAACATTTCGTCATTCGCTCCCCGGAAGACGGCGCAAATCTTGTCATGGAAGATATGCGCTTTTTAACCCAGGAGCATTTTGTCTGTTTATACTTAAATACAAAAAACCAAGTCATCCATAAACGCACCGTATTTATCGGAAGTCTGAATTCATCTATTGTCCATCCGCGAGAGGTGTTTAAAGAAGCGTTTAAACGATCTGCCGCTTCCTTTATCTGTGTTCATAATCATCCTTCTGGAGATCCGACGCCGAGCAGGGAAGATATTGAAGTGACAAGACGGCTGTTTGAATGCGGAAACCTGATTGGCATCGAGCTGCTTGACCATTTGGTGATCGGGGACAAAAAATTTGTGAGTTTAAAGGAAAAAGGATATTTGTAACACTTTTTTTTTCGTCGAATTAAGCTATAATAGAGTTTATGAGTTTTTCCCTTTAGGGTATTTTTGCTTTAAGAAAGGAAGATACATACATATGTTTGGAATTGGTGCAAGAGACCTTGGTATAGATCTTGGAACTGCGAATACGCTTGTTTTTGTAAAAGGAAAAGGAATTGTTGTGAGAGAGCCGTCAGTTGTTGCTTTGCAAACGGATACGAAGTCGATTGTTGCTGTCGGAAATGATGCGAAAAATATGATCGGACGGACACCGGGCAACGTGGTGGCACTTCGCCCGATGAAAGACGGCGTTATCGCTGATTATGAAACAACGGCGACGATGATGAAATATTACATCAATCAGGCCATTAAAAATAAAGGCATGTTTGCCAGAAAACCATATGTGATGGTTTGTGTGCCTTCAGGCATTACGGCTGTTGAGGAACGCGCTGTCATTGATGCGACAAGACAGGCAGGGGCGCGTGACGCGTATCCGATTGAAGAGCCATTTGCCGCAGCAATCGGAGCCAATCTGCCAGTTTGGGAACCGACTGGAAGCATGGTTGTCGATATCGGAGGCGGTACGACAGAGGTTGCGATTATTTCACTCGGAGGCATTGTAACATCTCAATCGATCCGTGTAGCTGGTGATGAGATGGATGATGCGATTATCAACTACATCAGAAAAACGTACAATCTGATGATTGGTGACCGTACGGCTGAAGCGATTAAAATGGAGATCGGATCTGCAGAAGCTCCTGAAGAAGCTGATAAAATGGAAATCCGCGGACGTGATTTACTGACAGGTCTGCCGAAAACAATCGAAATTACAGGAAAAGAAATTTCTAACGCTCTGCGCGACACTGTATCTACAATTGTCGAAGCAGTGAAGAGCACACTTGAAAAAACACCGCCTGAGCTTGCAGCTGATATTATGGACAGAGGTATTGTGTTAACCGGCGGCGGCGCGCTTCTTCGCAATTTGGATAAAGTCATCAGTGAAGAAACGAAAATGCCGGTCCTTATCGCCGAAGACCCGCTTGATTGTGTAGCGATCGGAACAGGGAAAGCACTGGAGCACATCCATCTTTTCAAAGGGAAAACTAGATAATCGGGAGTTCAATAGAAGAGGTGTAACACGATGCCGAATAAACGGTTAATGCTATTACTTCTGTGTATTATCATATTGGTGGCTATGATTGGATTTTCGCTGAAGGGCGACCGCAATACCACCTGGCCTGAGAAAGTGATCGGCGATACGACGGGAGTATTTCAAAATATTTTTCATACGCCTGCCGAATTTTTTGCAGGCATATTTGAGAACATGAATGATTTAAAAAACACATATAAAGAAAACGAGCGTCTGAGAGAAAAGCTTGACGGACAGACACAATATGAAGCCAAGCTTCAAGAACTTGAAGAAGAAAACAAATCCTTGCGTGACGAGCTTGGTCATGTTAAATCGATTAAAGATTACAAGCCGATTTTAGCGACAGTCATTGCCAGAAGCCCAGATCATTGGGCGAAACAGGTCAAGATCAATAAGGGAACACAGCAAAATGTAGCGAAAGATATGGCTGTAACAAACGAAAAAGGCGCATTAATCGGCAAGATTAAAAGTTCCGGACTTAATAATTTTACGTCTACTGTACAACTTTTAAGTGATACTGACCGCAATAACAGAGTCGCGACAAAAATTTCCGGAAAAAAAGGCAGCAAAGGCTACGGATTGATCGAAGGCTATGACAGAGACAAAAAACGCCTTAAGATGTCAATTATTGAGCGCAAGGATAAACAAGACGTGAAAAAAGGTGATCTTATTGAAACGTCAGGCACAGGCGGCGTTTTCCCAGAGGGGCTGACAATCGGTGAAGTGACTGATATCGAGTCAGATTCCTATGGATTAACGAAAGTTGCGTATGTAAAACCTGCTGCTGACCTTACCGATTTAAATAATGTGATTGTTGTTAACCGTGATATGCCGACTGTCGATACAGAGGAGGAAGGATCGTGAAGCGTTTCCTTCTCCCTTTCGTTATGATGCTTGTTTTTTCTGCGGAAAGCATTTTTACGGATCTGGTGCATTTTCCGTTCGTTACTGATGATCAGGTGCTTGCCCCGCGTTTTCTGATGCTTGTTTTGATATTTATGTCGGCTTTCATCAACCAAAAACACGCGATGATTTACGGATTTATTTTTGGTTTTCTATATGACATGAACTATACAAGTCTATTAGGCGTTTATATGTTTGGTTTTGCAGGCTTATGCTATTTGGCTTCAAAAGCGTTTAAAGTGCTGCATACAAACGCATTTGTGGTGATATTAATAGCAGTTCTCGCTGTCAGCGTGCTCGAATTTTACGTATTCGGCATTCAGTCGTTGATCCATAAAGACATCATGACGTTTAACGGGTTTGTGCTTGACCGGTTTATACCGACAATTTTATTAAATATTGTAGCCGCTCTTATTCTGGTTCTGCCATTTAGATTGTTTTTTATGAGTCTAAAGAAAGAATTGAGAGATGAGTAAAAAGGATTTTATCTTTTTTTGACGAAATGAGTATGTTGTTGAGGTGAATATTGTGAAGACCAAAAAGCAGCAATATATAACAATAAAAGGAACAAAGAATGGATTAACATTGCATCTGGATGATGCGTGTTCTTTTGATGAGCTTCTCGATGGTCTTCAGAATATGCTGTCAATCGAACAATATACGGATGGCAAAGGCCAGAAAATCAGCGTTCATGTTAAGCTGGGAAATCGCTTTTTATATAAGGAGCAAGAGGAACAGCTGACCGAATTGATTGCGTCAAAGAAAGATTTGTTTGTTCATTCTATTGACAGTGAAGTCATTACTAAAAAAGAAGCACAGCGTATGAAAGAGGAAGCTGAAGTTATTTCTGTTTCAAAAATTGTCCGTTCAGGCCAAGTGCTGCAGGTGAAAGGCGACTTGCTCCTGATCGGTGACGTGAATCCCGGCGGAACAGTCATGGCCGGAGGGAACATTTTTGTTCTGGGCTCACTGAAAGGAATCGCGCACGCCGGATTCAACGGAAATAATCAAGCGGTTATTGCCGCCTCTGAAATGCTGCCGACACAATTGAGAATCAATCACGTGTTAAATCGCTCCCCAGACCACATTCAAAAAGGGAACGAAATGGAATGTGCTTATTTAGATACAGACGGAAATATGGTCATTGAACGCCTTCAACAATTGGCTCATTTAAGACCTGATCTAACAAGGCTTGAGGGAGGAATGTGAATTGGGTGAGGCTATCGTAATAACTTCGGGAAAAGGCGGAGTAGGTAAAACGACAACATCTGCTAACCTCGGTACCGCCTTAGCCATTTTAGGGAAGCGTGTATGTTTATTAGATACTGATATAGGACTGCGCAACCTTGATGTAGTAATGGGTCTTGAAAATAGAATTATTTACGATCTTGTAGACGTTGTAGAGGGAAGATGCAAAATGCATCAGGCGCTCGTAAAAGACAAACGTTTCGACGATCTGCTCTATTTAATGCCCGCTGCTCAAACGAGTGATAAGACAGCCGTTGTTCCTGAACAAATTAAAAATATGGTCCAAGAGCTCAAACAGGAATTTGACTATGTCATCATAGACTGCCCTGCAGGAATTGAGCAAGGATACAAAAATGCCGTTTCCGGAGCTGATAAAGCGATTGTGGTCACAACGCCTGAAATCTCTGCTGTTCGTGATGCTGACCGTATTATAGGACTGCTGGAGCAAGAGGAAAATATTGAACCGCCGCGGCTCGTTGTAAACAGAATCAGAAATCACCTGATGAAAAACGGTGACACGATGGATATCGACGAAATTGTACAGCATTTGTCGATTGATTTGCTCGGAATCGTGGCTGACGATGATGAAGTCATTAAAGCTTCAAACCATGGCGAACCGATTGCAATGGACCCGAAAAACCGCGCTTCCATCGCATATCGCAATATTGCCCGCCGCATCTTAGGTGAATCGGTTCCTTTACAATTGCTTGAAGAGCAAAACAAAGGAATGATGGCTAAGATTAAATCATTTTTCGGAGTAAGGTCTTAATGTTGATAGAATCAAAGAGAAGAATCTGACAAAGCAATTGCTGTGTCAGGTTTTTTTTGTCTGCTTTGTTCCTGACTAAATCGAATATTTGCCATGGACAAGACATATGATGTACAAACCCAACGAATGCAAAGGATGATGGCAATGAGTCACAGAGCAGATGAAATCAGAAAACGATTAGAGAAAAGAAGAAAACAGCTTTCCGGCTCAAAACGTTACTCTCAGACGGTTTCTGAAAAGCAGAAACCCCCGTCTTGGGTAATGGTAACGGACCAGGAAAAGCACGGAACTCTTCCGGTCTATGAAGATAACATTCCAACATTCAACGGAAAACACCCTTTGGTTAAAACAGATTCAATTATCCTGAAATGTCTTCTGTCGGCCTGCCTTGTTCTTGTTTCCGCCATAGCCTATAAAACAAACATTGGGCCTGTCAGCCAGATAAAACCCGTTGTTGCCAAAACCTTCGAAACTGAATTTCAATTTGCCTCAGCAAGCCATTGGTTTGAAACGAAATTTGGCAATCCGCTCGCTTTTCTGGCTCCTGAACATAAAAATAAGGAAAAGCAGGTTGAAGTGGGCCAAGACCTGGTCGCGCCTGCATCCGGGAAAGTGCAGCAGGATTTTCAAGACAACGGGGAAGGGATTAAAGTTGAAACAAGCAGCGATACAATTGATAGCATAAAAGAAGGCTATGTAGTTGAAGTCAGCAAAGACAGCCAGACGGGATTGACAGTTAAGGTGCAGCATGCTGACAATACGTACAGTATTTATGGCGAGCTTAGAGATGTGGATGTTGCTTTATATGATTTTGTAGATAAAGGAAAAAAGCTCGGCTCAATTAAACTTGATGATCATAATAAAGGGGTCTATTATTTTGCCATGAAAGACGGCGATAAATATATTGATCCGATTCAGGTGATTTCATTTGAATAAATGGCTTGACCTTATCTTGAAGATTCATGTGCATCCTTTTCTTTGGATTATCGCCGCGCTCGGGCTGCTCACAGGCCATATAAAAGCATTATTATGTCTGCTCCTGATTGTACTGGTCCATGAGCTGGGGCATGCTGCTCTGGCCGTGTTTTTTTCCTGGAGAATCAAGCGTGTTTTTTTGCTTCCGTTTGGCGGAACGGTGGAAGTGGAAGAACACGGGAATCGGCCGTTAAAGGAAGAGTTTGCGGTGATTATTGCCGGCCCTCTTCAGCACATCTGGCTTCAGCTTGCTGCCTGGATGCTAGCAGAACTCTCAGTGATTCATCAGCACACCTTTGAACTCTTCACCTTTTATAATCTCTCTATTTTATTTGTGAATCTGCTGCCGATCTGGCCGCTTGATGGCGGAAAACTGTTGTTTTTGCTGTTTTCCAAGCAGTTGCCTTTTCAAAAGGCTCACCGGCTGAATTTAAAAACGTCGCTCTGCTTCTGCATGCTGCTCGGGTGCTGGGTTCTATTTGTAATTCCTCTGCAAATCAGCGCATGGGTTTTGTTTGTCTTTCTGGCTGTTTCTTTGTTTGAGGAATACAGGCAAAGACATTATATTCATGTGAGATTTCTCCTTGAAAGGTATTACGGAAAAAACCGTGAACTTGAAGAACTGCTGCCGTTGACAGTAAAGGCAGAGGATAAAGTCTATCATGTGATGGCCGAGTTCAAACGCGGCTGCAAACACCCGATTATTATAGAGAAATCAGGCGAAAAGCTCAGCCAGCTTGACGAGAATGAAGTGCTCCATGCTTACTTTGCCGATAAGCGGACGAATTCCTCCATGGAGGAGTTGCTGCTTCCTTATTAAAATCGATTGACAAACGCCTTGTATTCTGATATATTTTTTAATGTTATGGATGTAGCACCATTGCTACAACCGCTCAGTACAGGTGTTAAGAGCTTTTACAGCCCCCTGGTATCTGGCGAGTCTTAGTCTAATAGGAGGTGCAGAGAATGTACGCAATCATTAAAACAGGCGGTAAACAAATCAAAGTTGAAGAAGGCCAAACTGTTTTCATCGAAAAACTTGCTGCTGAAGCAGGTGAAACAGTTACTTTTGAAGACGTTTTGTTTGTTGGCGGAGACAACGTGAAAGTCGGCAACCCTACAGTTGAAGGCGCAACAGTAACGGCTAAAGTTGAAAAACAAGGCCGCGCGAAAAAAATCACTGTTTTCAGATACAAAGCAAAGAAAAACGTTCATAAAAAACAAGGTCATCGTCAGCCTTACACTAAAGTGACGATCGAAAAAATCAACGCGTAAGCATGATTCAGGCAACAATCAGAAGGTCTCATGATAAAGGCATATTGTCTTTTGAAATGACGGGCCATGCGAATTTTGCTGAACATGGACAAGATCTTGTTTGTGCCGGAGTAACAGCCGTTGTGTTTGGAGCCGTTAACGCCGTTATTGTGCTCGCAGGCTTCGAGCCGCTTCTTGATATAGGGGAGGACGGAGGTTATTTTTACTTCGAATTTCCTGAATCTCTTGATCCGGAGGCGCGTCAAAAAGCTCAGCTGCTGATTGAAGGCATGATTGTTTCGCTTGAGACAATTGAACGGGATTACAAAGATAACTTGCGTGTGACCACAAACATAATATAGGAGGTGAGCTACATGCTTAGATTAGATCTTCAGTTTTTCGCTTCTAAAAAAGGAGTAGGTTCTACAAAGAACGGACGTGACTCTGAGGCTAAACGTTTAGGTGCTAAACGTGCTGACGGTCAATTCGTAACAGGCGGTTCTATCCTTTACCGTCAACGCGGAACAAAAATTTACCCAGGTGAAAACGTGGGCCGCGGCGGAGATGACACTCTATTTGCGAAAATCGACGGAACTGTTAAATTCGAACGTTTTGGTCGTGACCGCAAAAAAGTGAGCGTATATCCTGTAGCTCAATAATGATTCAAAAACTCCGGTCGATGATGACTGGAGTTTTTTTTGCAATATGCGGAGTAAACATCAAGAATGAAATGCAGAGTATGTGCGAGCAGACCCCGCCAAGAATGAGAATAAACATCTCAAACCCACTGGATATGTTCCCCAAGCAGTAATACATAAAATGTTCTGCCTGGCTGCAAATCAACCATAGTCAGAAAAAAGGAACATGATATTTCTGGGAAAAACAATTGTTTTTCTAACAAAGCCTTCTCTGTTATAATTCATAATACACACTTATACAGACTCCTAAATAAGAAATTAAATGATTGGGAGTGCGAAAATGAAGGATGTTTCACAAAATCAAGAAGAAAATATAAGCGACACGGCATTAACAAACGAACTGATTCATCTGCTCGGCCATTCCCGGCATGACTGGATGAATAAGCTGCAGCTGATTAAAGGAAACTTAAGTTTGCAGAAGTATGACCGCGTCTTTGAAATGATTGATGAAATGGTTATAGACGCAAAGCACGAATCAAAGCTCTCAAACCTGAAAACACCGCATTTGGCGTTTGATTTTCTAACGTTTAATTGGAAAACCCATTATATGACGCTTGAATATGAAGTTCTTGGAGAAATTAAGGATTTGTCGGCTTATGATCAAAAGCTGGCGAAACTGATGAGAAAGCTGTTTTATCTGTTTGATCAAGCAGTCAGCAGAGAAAGCGAAAATCATTTAACCGTTTCGCTGCAAACGGATCATCCTGACAGACAGCTGATTCTGTACCTTGATTTTCACGGCGCCTTTGCCGATCCATCTGCTTTTGATAATATTCGTCAGAATGGATATGAGGACGTTGATATCATGCGTTTTGAAATCACAAGTCACGAATGTCTGATTGAAATTGGGTTGGACTAGCGGAGTTTTTAACGGTTTAGAACGGAGGACATTATGTTTGTAGATCAGGTCAAAGTATATGTAAAAGGCGGCGACGGCGGCAACGGGATGGTTGCGTTTCGCCGTGAAAAATATGTGCCGAAAGGCGGCCCTGCCGGCGGTGACGGAGGAAAGGGAGGAGACGTCGTTTTTGAAGTGGATGAAGGTCTCCGTACCCTGATGGATTTTAGATACAAAAAGCATTTTAAAGCGATTCGCGGCGAGCATGGCATGTCCAAAAACCAGCACGGGCGAAATGCTGATGATATGGTCATTAAAGTCCCGCCAGGCACCGTTGTGACAGACGATGATACAAAGCAGGTCATCGCTGATTTAACAGAGCATGGACAGCAGGCTGTCATTGCAAGGGGCGGACGAGGCGGAAGAGGTAATTCCCGCTTTGCTACACCGGCTAATCCTGCGCCTCAGCTTTCAGAAAACGGCGAGCCGGGAAAAGAACGCTACGTTGTTCTTGAATTAAAAGTGCTTGCGGATGTCGGACTTGTCGGATTCCCGAGTGTTGGAAAATCCACATTACTGTCTGTTGTCTCATCTGCAAAACCGAAAATTGCGGACTACCACTTTACAACGCTTGTCCCAAATCTCGGCATGGTTGAAACGGATGACGGACGCAGCTTTGTTATGGCCGATTTACCGGGACTGATTGAAGGCGCACACCAAGGCGTAGGGCTTGGCCACCAGTTTTTGCGTCATATCGAACGGACACGGGTTATCGTTCACGTCATTGACATGTCGGGCTTAGAAGGCCGTGATCCGTATGAGGATTATGTGACGATTAACCAGGAGCTGAGCGAGTACAACCTGCGTCTCACTGAACGTCCGCAAATTATCGTTGCAAATAAAATGGACATGCCGCAGGCTGCGGAAAATCTTGAAGCCTTTAAAGACAAGCTGACGGATGATTACCCGGTATTCCCGGTCAGTGCGGTGACAAGAGAAGGACTTCGTGAGCTTCTGTTTGAAGTCGCCAATCAGCTGGAGAAGACACCGGAATTCCCGCTGTATGACGAGGAAGAGCTTACACAAAACCGTGTCATGTACACGATTGAAAATGAAGAAGTGCCATTTAACATTACACGCGATCCAGACGGTGTATTTGTGCTTTCCGGAGACAGCCTTGAGCGGTTATTCAAGATGACTGATTTCTCACGTGATGAATCGGTTAAACGGTTTGCAAGACAAATGCGCGGAATGGGTGTTGATGAAGCACTCAGAGAACGCGGAGCCAAGGATGGAGATATTATCAGGCTTCTGGAGTTCGAATTTGAATTTATTGATTAATGATGGCAAAAAGGAGAGCCTGGATGTCAGGCTCTCTATTTTAAAGGGGGGATGCAAATGAAAGAGGAGACATTTTACCTTGTCCGTGAAGATGTATTGCCCGATGCGATGAGAAAAACATTGGAAGTCAAAAAGCTGCTTGATCGAAAAAAAGCAGATTCAGTGGCAGATGCCGTTCAAAAGGTCGATTTAAGCAGAAGTGCGTTTTATAAATACAGAGATGCTGTTTTTCCATTCTACACAATGGTTAAAGAGCAAATTATCACACTTTTCTTTCATTTGGAGGACAGGTCAGGTGCGTTATCTCAGCTTTTGCAGGCTGTAGCGGATTCTGGAAGCAACGTTCTTTCCATTCACCAGACCATTCCGCTTCAAGGGAGAGCAAATGTGACACTGTCTATCAGTACGTCTGCCATGGAAGAGGACATTCATACGTTAATGAATAAGCTTAGGAAGTTTGACTTTGTAGAAAAGGTTGAAATATTAGGCTCAGGTGCATAAGGGAGAGAATATCGTCATGAAAGTCGGTTACTTAGGTCCAGCAGCTACATTCACACATCTAGCAGTCAGTTCTTGTTTTCAAAACGGCGCCGAACATGTTGCTTATCGAACCATACCGGAGTGTATAGATGCGGCAGTTGCAGGCGAAGTTGATTTCGCTTTTGTTCCTTTAGAGAATGCGTTAGAAGGATCAGTAAATTTAACGATAGACTATTTAATACATGAACAGCCAATGCCAATCGTGGGTGAAATGACATTGCCGATTCATCAGCACTTGCTCGTCCATCCTTCGAGAGAGAGTGCATGGAAAGAGCTTGACAAAATTTACTCGCACTCACACGCGATTGCGCAATGCCATAAATTTCTCCATCATCAATTTCCTTCTGTTCCATATGAATACGCCAATTCAACCGGGGCGGCAGCAAAATTTGTCAGTGACCATCCCGAGCTGAATATCGGGGTCATTGCCAATGACATGGCAGCTTCTACATACGAATTAAAAATTGTGAAACGAGATATACAGGATTATAGGGATAATCATACGAGATTTGTTATCCTGTCTCCTGATTAAAACATTTCATTTGAAGTTAATTAAAAATTGAGTTCACGGCCCAAAACGACTCTGATGGTAATGCTTCCGCAGGATGAACCAGGGGCGCTGCACAGAGTGCTGTCTGCTTTTTCGTGGAGAAACTTAAACTTGTCAAAAATTGAGTCACGTCCGACTAAAACCGGATTAGGCCATTATTTTTTTATTATTGATATTGAGAAAGCGTTTGATGAGGTATTGATTCCGGGTGCCATGCAGGAGCTCGAAGCTCTTGGCTGCAAAGTAAAGCTTCTAGGTGCATTTCAGTCCTACCAATTATAAAAAAGCCCAATAAGGGCTTTTTTTTAGTCTTTAATTAAAATACCTGCTTCCTCGAGTGCTTGACAGGCTTGGTCGATGCGGTGTTCATCGGGTGCTGTCAGAGTGTGGAGATGCACACCGTCAGTCAGCTGTGATAAATAGGCGGCATTCGTTGAATTGATTTTTTCAATGAAATTGCTAACTTCCTTCCGGGTGCCTACTTGGATGGCTGCAGTTAAATCCCCGTATACGGGATGCTCGATTTTTACGTCTTTTACTGTAACGCCTTCGTCCACGATGAGCTGCAATTCCTCTTCTGTCCGTTCAGGACTGTGCAGACAAGCTATGATTCTTTCGGCCTGCTGGTGCTGCTGAGCGGCTGCATCCATGTATACATATCCTTGGCTTGTGGCGATAATCGGTTCATTTTTCGCTTTCAAGAGCGATATGTCCTGTACAATAACCTGTCTTGAAACGTTCGCTTTTTTTGCGAGTTCTCCTCCTGTAAGCGGTGATGTGGATTCCTTCAGCCACAGAAGAAGCTGGTCACGCCTGTTGGCGCCCATAAGCTTTAATTCTTCGGTCAATATCGAATTCTCCTTTCTTTTGTTCCCAAAGCGCTGTAAACGTATGTAATAACTTATCCAGCTGTTTAGCCGTTGTATGCCTTCCAAAAGAGATGCGGATAAATTGCAAGGCTTCTTGTTCTGTTTTTCTTAATGCTTTCATCGTTGCAGACGGACCGTGATAACCGGCAGAACAAGCGCTGCCCGTTGAAATGCAAATATTACTCCGATTACATTCTAACATAACATATTGTCCTTCAAATGAGTGAAAAAAACACCCAACAATATGCGGAAGACATTCCGTTTGTGCAGCGTCTGCCGCAAGGGTTACAGGGAGAGAGCGAATACTGATTTGATCTAAAAAGTAGGTTCTTAATGTCTTATTGCGGGATATCTGTTTATCCATTTCGCTTATGATTAGCTCCGCAGCGGCAGTAAAGGCTCCGATTCCGGGGACATTCACGGTGCCGGCTCTGAATCCATGTTCGTGAGTGACGAGAGGATAAACGGGTTTCCAAGGGACATTGGGCCGAATATAGACCGCGCCCACTCCTTTAGGGCCGTGGATTTTATGGCTGGACACTGAGAGTGCATCTATTCCCAAATCTTCTGTATTGATCGGGATCTTTCCAAACGTTTGAACAGCGTCGCAATGAAGAAGAATACCCTTTTTGTGCAGGTATGAAGACAGCCGTTGAATGGGCTGAATAATTCCGGTTTCAGAATTTGCATGCTGAATAGATACCAGGCCCGTTTCCGAACGGACATGAGCAGCCAATATTTCCTCGGTAATAAGCCCGTATTCATCCGGTTCAATGATTGTTACATCAAATCCATGCTGTTCCAGAAAAGCAGCACAGCTATGAATGGACTGATGCTCCATGGCAGTCGTAATGAAATGTCTTTTTGTTTTTGGCAGGCCGTTTAGCAATGATTGAATGGACAGAAAATTGGATTCAGAGCCTCCGCTTGTAAAATAAATGCCGCTAGCTTCTCCGCCAATAATATTGGCGATTTTTTCGCGGCAGTACTCCAGTATGTGCTTTGCTTTTCCACCCGCATCATGCAGGCTGCTGGCATTTCCGTACATATCCATGCTGAGCTTCTGATATACGTTAAGGGCTTCCTTACAAATAGGCGTTGTCGCTGCATAGTCTAAATAAATCATCCGGTCTTCCTCCATCCGTTCTCCATAAAAAACTCTTGAGTTTATTTTATCCTTGTGTAAATATAGGTGTCAAGACAGGTGTAAACAACAGGAGGGTGGCATATGTCTAAAAAGACGATTGCAGTCATCGGTTCAGGGGCGGCGGCACTTTCTTTAGCGTCAGCTCTCCCGTCTTCATATGAAGTGACTGTTATCACTAAAAAAAGTGTCAAAAGTAGCAACTCTGTCTATGCGCAAGGCGGCATTGCTGCGGCTTATGCGAAAGGTGACTCGATTCAAGCCCATTTGAGGGATACGTTATATGCAGGATGCGGACATAACGACCTTGCAATTGCAGCAGACGTTTTACATGATGGAAAAAACATGATTCAAAGTCTATTGGAGAATGAATTTCCATTCGACCGCAATGAACAAGGCGATGTTTGTCTTGGTAGAGAAGGAGCCCACACATACAACCGTATTTTTCATTCGGGCGGAGACGCAACAGGCAGACTGCTTGTTGATTATTTGCTGAAACAGATCGAAAGCAAAATCGATTTAATCGAGCATGAAACAGCGGCAGATTTGCTTGTTGAAAATGGACGCTGTATCGGCGTCATGACAAAAGACAGTCAGGGGCAGATCAAGGTAAGACATGCGGATGAAGTTGTGCTGGCGGCTGGCGGATGCGGGAGCCTGTTTCTTCACCATACGAACGATTCATCTGTCACAGGTGACGGCCTTTCTTTAGCTTACCGTGCCGGAGCGGAATTAACTGATTTAGAGTTTACCCAGTTTCACCCGACACTGCTTGTGAAAAATGGTGTTTCTTATGGGCTTGTTTCAGAAGCAGTCAGAGGGGAAGGTGGATGTTTAGTTGACGAAAATGGCCGCCGCGTTATGGCTGGACGACATCCTTTAGGTGACTTGGCTCCAAGGGACATCGTCTCACGGGTTATTCATGAAGAACTGGCAAAAGGAAACCGCGTTTACATCGACTGCAGTGCGATTTCTGATTTCGAAGCACGTTTCCCTACCATCACCGCTATTTGTGATAAAGCAGGGGTTGATATTCAAAGTGGAAAAATACCTGTTGCTCCGGGAATGCACTTCTTGATGGGAGGGGTTTCAGTTAATTGCTGGGGGGAAACGACAGTGCCGGGGCTTTATGCGATTGGAGAGACCGCATGTACCGGTTTACATGGAGCCAACCGGCTTGCGAGCAATTCTTTGTTGGAGGCGCTGGTGTTTGGAAAAAGAGCAGCAAAGCATATTATGCAAAAACCGGTTTATAACAGGCAATATCAATCATCATCAGACATCAGCGTAGTCTACAAGGTGCCGAATATAGAGGTGTATGAATTGCAAAGCAGAATGACAAGCCACATGTCTATCTTGCGGGAACAAGGCAGTTTGATTGAGCTGAGCAACTGGCTTGATATGCTGCCTTTTCAGGAAATGAATGTGAAAGACATCACATTACCTCAGCTGGAGCTTTCTCATTTATGGCAGGCTGCAAAGCTGATGACATCTTCTGCGCTTTTGCGGGAGGAAAGCAGAGGGGCTCACTACCGCACCGATTTTCCTCAAGCTGATGTGCGCTGGCAAGGAAGACAAATTGTCCATACAAAAAAGGGAACAAGGATTATAAAAAACGAGGGGATTTGGAAAAATGAATCTGTTAAAGCTGAAAAAATTGTTGAATCACTTTTTTCTTGAGGATATAGGCATGGGGGATCTTACATCGCAGTCTATCTTTGGAGAACAGAGCTGTGAAGCGGAGATTGTTGTAAAGTCAGACGGTATCTTTGCAGGAGCTGCGGTGATAAAAGAAGGCTTTGCTTTATTAGATGAAAATGTTCAAATCATTATACACAAAAAAGATGGGGACATGTTGCGAAAAGGTGAAGTGATTGCCGTGTTAAGCGGTCCGGCGGCTGCGCTTTTATCAGGAGAGCGGGTCGTATTAAATCTTATTCAAAGGCTGTCAGGAATTGCGACGATGACAAGGGAGGCTGTCCGTAGGCTGGATGATGAACAGATTAAAATTTGTGACACGAGAAAAACAACACCGGGGCTGAGAATGCTGGAAAAATACGCTGTCAGAGCGGGTGGCGGGTATAATCATCGGTTCGGTTTGTATGACGGCGTCATGATTAAAGACAATCATATTGCAGCATGCGGCTCTATTTTAGAGGCATGCCGAAAAGCGCGCCAGACTGTGGGGCATATGGTAAATATCGAAGTGGAAATTGAAACGGAGGAACAACTGCGGGAAGCAATTGAAGCAGGCGCAGATGTTATTATGTTTGACAACTGCCCGCCTGAGACGGTCCGTCATTTTGCAACTCTCACACCGGGCCATATAAAAACTGAAGCTTCGGGCGGGATTACGCTAGAATCTTTGGCTGCTTATAAAGGGACGGGAGTGAATTATATTTCTTTAGGATTTTTGACTCATTCCGTCAAAAGTTTAGATATCAGCATGGATGTTACACTATCAAAGGAGGAATGCCGTTATGTCAATTCTTGATATGATAAAACGATCGAATGATATGATGCCTGAAGGTTACAAAGGAATGTCGAGAGAAGAAATGGAAACTCGTGTTGCCGCCATTAAGAAAAAGTTCGGCAGCAGGCTCTTTATACCGGGCCATCATTATCAAAAAGATGAAGTGATACAATTTGCTGACCAAACAGGTGATTCCCTGCAGCTGGCTCAAATTGCGGAAAAAAACAAAGAAGCTGATTATATTGTTTTTTGTGGCGTGCACTTTATGGCAGAGACCGCTGATATGCTGACAGGAGAGGAACAAACGGTCATCCTGCCTGATATGAGAGCAGGGTGTTCGATGGCCGACATGGCTGACATGCAGCAGACCAATAGGGCGTGGGAGAAGCTTCAGCATATATTTGGAGATACGATCATACCTTTAACTTATGTGAACTCCACTGCGGAGATCAAGGCTTTCGTCGGTAAGCATGGCGGAGCGACTGTGACTTCTTCGAATGCGAAAAAAGTGCTTACATGGGCGTTTACTCAGAAAAAACGAATTTTATTTTTGCCTGATCAGCATTTAGGGAGAAATACGGCTTCTGATCTGAATATCGCGCTTGAGGATATGGCTGTGTGGGATCCGATAAAAGATGAATTAGTAGCTGAATCTGAGCATAAGAATGTGAAAGTGATTTTGTGGAAAGGGCACTGCTCTGTTCACGAAAAATTCACCACAAAAAATATCCATGATGTGAGGGACCGTGATCCTGATATACGGATCATTGTGCATCCGGAGTGTTCACATGAAGTCGTGACACTAAGTGACGACAGCGGATCTACAAAATATATTATCGATACAATCAACCAGGCTCCGGAGGGAAGCAAGTGGGCAATCGGAACAGAAATGAATCTTGTTCAGCGGATTATTCACGATCACCCCGATAAACAAATCGAATCACTTAATCCTGACATGTGCCCGTGTCTGACAATGAACCGAATCGATTTGCCGCATTTGCTGTGGTCTTTGGAACAAATAGAAAAAGGAGAACCTTCGGGCGTGATCAAGGTGCCAAAAGCCATTCAGCAAGATGCCCTCCTTGCTCTGAATCGAATGCTTTCGATCACGTAAATCAGAAATATTTCCCCTCCTGTACTCATAACTTCTTTTGTTCAGGCATATGTTGTGAAGAAACATATTGTAATCAAAGCTGAACTGTTCACGTTTTGCATAGGAGGGGAAAACGTTGAAAATCCATATCGTTCAAAAAGGCGATTCGCTCTTGAAAATAGCTGAAAAGTACGGAGTCGATATTGAGGAAGTGAAGAAGCTTAATACACAGCTCAGCAATCCAGACTTAATCATGCCTGGAATGAAAATAAAAGTGCCGTCTGAAGGTGTCCCAGTCAGAAAAGAGCCACAAACAGGCAAAAGTCCGGCGCCTGGGAAGCAAGATCATCCATATGCGAAAGAGAAGCCTAAATCCGTTGTTGACGTAGAAGACACAAAGCCGAAAGAAAAGAAGTCTGTGCCGTATGTCCCGCCAATGCCTAATTTACAGGAGAATGTGTATCCTGAAGCTGATGTGAACGATTATTATGATACGAAACAGCTTTTCCAGCCTTGGTCGCCTCCTAAACCGGAGGAGCCGAAAAAACAACATGAGGGAAATATGGATCCTATGTATCACATGCAAGACCAAGATCAATTTCCACAACAGGAGGCTATGAGTAATATGGAAAATGCAAATTATCCGAATATGCCTAATATGCCAAAGGTGCCAGAGGTAGGCGGTATGGAAGAAGAAAACGTTCAACACACAGTTCCGAATATGCCGGCTGTTCAGCCTTATCATCATTATCCGGCTCATTGCGTGCCATGTCCCGTTCCTGTTTCACCAATTCTTCCAGGGTCAGGATTATGCCACCCGTACTATCCGGCACAACCTTATCCAATGTATCAGCCACATGGATACCAGCCAAGCTTTGTATCACCTCAGTATGATCCGGGTCAATATGATAACCAGTATCATGAAAACACTCATCACGGACATTTCGGTTCATATGGAGCGCCTCAATATGCATCTCCGGCTTATGGATCACCGTATGGACATATGCCGTATGGCCCTCATTATGGCACTCCTCAAGTGATGGGTGCATACCAGCCGCCAGCGGCCCCAGGATACATGCCGTACAAAGATCATGACGATTGCGGCTGTGACGATGATCACCAGCCATATTACTCCGCACCTGGCTATTCCGGACATTTAGCATATGGAACACCTAATATGCCATATGGCGGAGCGAATCCAAATCCAAATCCAAATCCGTATGCGGCCGGAGCCTCTATGCCAATGGCGAATCAGCCTTCTGTAAACCAAATGTTTGGCCGGCCGGAAGAAGAAAATGAGTGATTGTTCGGAACGATGTAAATCGTTCCTTTTTTTTGTTTAGGCGCAGATCACAGTCAACTGGACAGAACTGACACGCTTAATATGCCCCTCAACCGCACATGATAAAAACGAGCAAACATGCTCAATTCGTCCACGGGGGGTTTTTCCATTGGGTAAAAAAATGATGATCACAAGCTTGATTCTAATGACAGCGGGCTTAACAGCATGCGGAGCAAACGATAATGCTCAGAATGATACACGCAATAACGGCAATACCCGTCCAATCGGATACTATTCAAATGAAAACGACACTGATAGACAGGAAGAAGGAATGGTCGACAATGATGGTCCTGTTACTGAATTAATGGAGGACCAGAATGGCGATAAAAACACCACGAATGTGAATAACCGTGACCGTGTTACTGCTGACGATCGCGTTCCTTTGGCAACTGATGGAACATATAACAACACGAATAACAGAAACATGAATCGGAACGCAACGAACAACGGATATGATAACCAAGAAAACAGAAGACTGGCTGCAAAAATTGCCAACCGTGTGAAACAAGTGAAAAATGTAAATGACACACAAGTGATGGTAACGGATGACCGAGTAGTCGTCGCAGTCAGAAGCCATACAGACTTCACAAAGTCCGACAGGGATAACGTAGCAAAGGCGGCGCGCAATTATGCGAATGGCCGTGACGTTCAAGTGTCCACAGATAAAGGACTGTTCAGAAAACTTTATAAAATGAACACCCGCTAAGGATGAAGGCTGCCGGAAGTGATGTTCGGCAGCCTTTTCATTGCAACAGCAATCAATACCCAATAAAGTAGTGTACATAGATAATGTAAAAGAAGGTGAAAATGTGGCAGGCCATTCCAAGTGGAAAAACATCCAAAAAAGAAAAAATGCGCAGGATGCAAAGCGCGGGAAAATATTTATGAAGCTTGCGAAAGAAATCTATGTGGCAGCGAAAGAAGGCGGAGCTGATCCTGAAGCAAACTCAGCATTGCGTCTTGTCATCGAAAAAGCAAAAGGCGCCAATATGCCGAATGAAAATATAGACCGTGCCATTAAAAAAGCTGCGGGGAGCTTAGATGGAAGCAGCTATGAGGAAATCACCTATGAAGGCTATGGCCCATCAGGGATTGCTGTGATGGTTGAATGTGTAACAGATAACAAAAACCGAACGGCCTCAAATGTGCGGACAGCGTTTAATAAAAATGGCGGAAGTCTGGGAGAAAGCGGATGTGTAGCCTTTTTATTTGAACGAAAGGGATTTATTGCAATCGACCGTACAGACAGGCAAATAGAAGAAGATGAGCTCATGCTTGATGTGCTGGAAGCTGGGGGAGAAGAGCTGCAGAATGAAGAAGGCCAATATAGGGTATTAACAGAGCCCGATCATTTTGAAGAGGTAAAAACAGCTCTCGAATCGAAATATCCAATTTCTTCGGCAGAGGTGACCATGCTACCGAAAACCTATGCAGAGGCCGATGATCAGGCTGTTGAAAAGCTGGAAAAATTGATCGACATCCTTGAGGATGACGATGATGTTCAAGAAGTGTATACTAATTATCGCTCATAAAAAACCGGCACGATGTCATATCGGGCCGGTTTTTGTACCTTCAAGAGACACGCTCATTTTCATGAGTGTATTCTTTCTCCCAGAAATCAGCATTTTTAATCCCCAGCGCTTTTGGATCAAAGACCGGGTCTAAGCCCTGCTTCTTTTGGCGCTCGTAATCCTCTAAAGCGAGAAGTGCCGGTTTGGCTAGCAGCACAATTGCAATGACATTCAGCCATACCATAATGCCGAGCCCTGCATCGCCTAATGCCCAAGCAAGAGAAGCGGTTTTCACAGTTCCATAGAACGTCGCGGCTAAAATAATCAGTTTTAAGCCAAGCATTGCCCATTTGCTTTCTCTGCCTCGTGCTAAATAGGCAATATTTGTTTCTGCGATGTAGTAATACGCCATAATTGTTGTAAGTGCGAAGAAGAATAATGCGATGGCAACAAAGCCTGCACCGAATCCGGGAAGAACATTGTCAATGGCCGCTTGTGTGAAACCTGGCCCCGCCTCTACGCCTTTAATTTGATGAACGATATAGGAACCATCTGCAGCCTGAGTATTGTACATGCCGGTAAACAAGATCATGAAGGCTGTAGCGGAACATACAAATAATGTGTCGATATAAACAGAAAATGCCTGAACCAGCCCCTGCTTGACCGGGTGGGAAACTTCTGCAGCGGCAGCCGGATGCGGGCCTGTTCCCTGGCCGGCTTCGTTTGAGTAAATGCCTCGTTTGACACCCCAGGAAATCGCCATGCCGACCAGGCCGCCAAAAGCGGAATCTAAAGCAAAAGCGCTTTTGAAAATCAATGAGATTACAGCAGGCAATTCAGAAACATTCGTGACAATAATGATGAAAGACAGCAGGATATAACCAATGGCCATAAACGGAACAATCATCTGCGCGGCACTGGCAATTCGTTTGACGCCGCCAAAAATGATAAACCCTAATAATAAAACGAGAACACAGCCCGTAATGGCAGGAGAGATGCCGAATGCATTTTTGACGCCAGCCGCAATGGAGTTGGACTGCACGCCCGGCATCAGAAGGGCCATTGCAATAAGGGCAGCAGCGGCAAAAAAGACGGCAAACCACTTAATGCCTAAGCCCTTTTCAATATAATAAGCCGGACCACCTCGATATTGGCCGCCTTGTTTTACTTTGTAAATTTGGGCAAGAGTTGACTCAACAAAGGCGCTCGCAGCACCGATAAAGGCAATCGCCCACATCCAGAACACCGCACCGGGTCCGCCGAATGCAATTGCTGTCGCCACACCCGCAATGTTTCCTGTCCCCACTCGTCCTGACAGCGCAATCGATAATGCTTGAAAAGAAGAAACGCCAGCTTCAGAGCTCTTTCCTTTGAACATCAGATCAATCATTTCTTTCAAATGTCTGACTTGTAAAAAACGGGTCATAATAGAGAAGATTAATCCAATACCCAATAAAATATAAATGACGGGGGTACTCCATAAGACTGCGTTTAAACTGGTAACAAAATCTGCCATCAAGCTTCCTCCCCACTGCATTTTGAATACATGTATAAAAAGGATTTTGGGCTAATCGAACTATTTTTACAATCGATTTGTCACATTATATGACTGGTAATTATCAATAAGAGAAAAGAATAAATGCCGCGTATTGATTACGCTGTGTTGTTCTAAAATGTCACCACCTATCAGGTTCATGTTATCTTTACATTTCCTTAAAATTCCCTCAATAAAGCGGTGGTATGATGAAATAAAACAAATAAAGGGTGAGGGGAGACAGAGATGGAGAAAACGTATTGTCATTCCAGCGAGAATGGCACAGAAACGGTCTACTTAACTGTGAGAGGCTATCGAATTAAGCTGTCGCCTGAACAAATGAAACTGATTTCTGCCGCCAGAAAGTAAAAATATATGAACGAAGGCAGCCGCTTGTGCGGCTGCCTCTTTGATTTAAGAATATTTTCTTTTCCGCTGTGCGAAATGTTTTTGGAACCAATCTTTCTTATATAAAAATGCGATAATCTCCAGCCAGAAACCCGGAATCTTTTTGGGGAATATCGGTTTTTTGTAGAGTGCATGATAAGCTGATTTTAAATCGTCCCACTGGGTGCACGTTTTTGTCTGTTCGAACCTTGCAACATCAATCACCCGCACTGCCCCGGTTTCTGTCAAAATCAGATTCCTTAAATGAATGTCTGACGGGTTCAAGCCGGCTGCCCGGGCGTCAGAAAGTGCTTCTTCAACCTGCTGAATCATGTCATCACTGATCGCAATGCCTTTCTTCAGACAGTTATAAAAGGTTTCGCCTTTAATATATTCCATGAGAATAAATGAATCACCAGTTTCGTAAATGTCAGGGTAGAATGGGGACCCGGCTAATTTTTCATAGATCGCGGCTTCTTTGACGGCTGTCGCTTGATACTCCGGAAAAAATACTTTCAGCGCCATTTTTCGATCGCCCTCTGTTAAGGCAAACACATAGGCGCTTCTTCCCTTGCCGATTAGTGTTAATTCCTCAGATTTTTCTTTGACTTTATCAAATCTGCTGTTCTTGCGGTATATGACTGAATGGGCCAGTGCCTCTGCTCTTGTCAGCATTTCATTCACCTTCTTTGCTCTATTTTATGCAGTTGTTTATAGGAAAATCATAAACTGTTCAGGAAAAAGAGCCTAATTCTAGTGTATCTGGTCTTGAAGAAGAAGGCTACCTATAAGTATTAATTGTGATAAAAGAGACATAGAGCGATTATTTCCATTCTTGAAAAGCGCTTACAAATGAGATAGTATTAATTTTAAATAAAGCGCTTTCGTGAATGTTCAAGGGGGAAAAAGCCATGACAAAACAGATTGTGACAGGGATTATCGGTGCAGGGCGCATCGGCAAACTTCATGTTCAAAATATAAGCCGGATTCCTCATATGAAAATAAAAGCAGTCTCTGATATTCAGGTAAGCCGTATAAAGAGCTGGGCCGACAGTCATCAGATTGAATACATAACCTCTGATTATCGTGAGTTATTACATGATCCGGATATTGACGCTGTTTTTATTTGCTCACCGACAGCCTTACATGCACAGATGATAAGAGAAGCAGCCGAGGCAAAAAAGCATATCTTTTGTGAGAAGCCCGTCAGTTTCTCTCTGGACAAAACAAAAGAAGCGCTTGCGGCTGTCCGGAAATACGGGGTTGCACTCCAAGTCGGATTCAACCGCCGTTTTGATCCTCATTTTAAGAAAATCAAAACAATTGTTGAAAGGGGTGAAATCGGTACCCCTCATTTATTAAAAATTACGTCGCGGGACCCGGAGCCCCCGAATATAGATTATGTCCGTACTTCAGGCGGCTTGTTTATGGATATGTCAATCCATGATTTTGATATGGCCAGGTATATTATGGGAAGCGAGGTGGCGGAAGTGTATGCAAAAGGGGCGGCTCTGGTGAATCCCTCTTTTGCAGAGCTGGGCGATATTGATACGGCTGTCATTACACTGACTTTTGAAAACGGTGCCATGGCTGTGATTGACAACAGCCGCCAAGCTGTGTACGGGTATGACCAGCGAGTCGAGGTTTTCGGGACGAAAGGCTCTGCAGCGGCGGACAACAGCAGGCCGACGACGGTTGAAGTGTCAACTGCTGATTTTGTGATGAAGGATAAACCGCATTTCTTTTTCCTTGAACGTTATAAGGATGCGTATGAGGAGGAGATTGTTCGGTTTGCAGAAGCGATTGAAACAAACCGGGAAACTGCCTGCACCGGCAATGACGGTTTTCAGGCGGAAAGGATCGCCAGAGCGGCACAGCAATCGCTTGCTTTTGGCATGCCTGTCAGTATTGAGCATACTGAAAAAGTCGCTTTTTGACCAAACGGGATTACAATTCAGCAAGCTTGGGTATAGAACCTCCATTGATACTTTATAAAAAAGTAGGCGGTGGAGAAAATGAATATAGCACATCCTAAAGGAAATGTTTTGGATAATATCGGAATTCCTTCTCACATGGTTTGGGGTTATATCGGCGTTGTCATCTTTATGGTTGGAGACGGGCTCGAACAAGGCTGGCTGTCTCCTTTTCTCGTTGATCATGGTCTCAGTATGCAGCAATCCGCATCATTATTTACCATGTACGGCATTGCTGTCACCATCTCGGCTTGGCTTTCAGGCGCGTTTGTCCAAACTTGGGGGCCAAGAAAAACGATGACTGTCGGCTTGCTTGCATTTATCCTCGGTTCGGCCGCTTTTATCGGCTGGGCGATTCCTCATATGCATTATCCGGCTCTCTTAGGCAGCTATGCACTTAGAGGATTGGGATATCCCCTGTTTGCATACTCTTTTCTCGTGTGGGTGTCATACAGCACCTCTCATCATATTCTCGGAAAAGCCGTCGGCTGGTTTTGGTTTATGTTTACGTGCGGTCTTAACGTGCTCGGGCCGTTCTATTCCAGCTTTGCGGTTCCGGCTATTGGAGAAATCAATACGCTTTGGAGCGCTTTACTGTTTGTGGCGGCAGGCGGATTCCTCGCCCTGTTTTTTAACAAAGATAAATTTACACCGGTACAAAAACAAGATCAGCCGAAATGGAAAGAACTGTCGAAGGCATTTACAATTATGTTTGAAAACCCTAAAGTCGGCATCGGCGGTGTGGTCAAGACGATTAATGCCATAGGACAATTCGGATTTGCCATCTTTCTCCCTACTTATTTAGCGCGTTACGGGTATTCTGTTTCGGAATGGCTGCAAATATGGGGGACGCTGTTTTTTGTGAATATCGTGTTTAATATCATTTTCGGTGCAGTCGGAGATAAACTTGGCTGGCGCAATACCGTGATGTGGTTTGGCGGTGTTGGGTGCGGCATTTTTACGCTGGCGCTTTATTACACGCCTCAGTTGATCGGGCATCAGTATTGGGTGCTGATGATTATCGCTTGCTGTTACGGTGCGGCATTGGCTGGCTACGTGCCATTAAGCGCGCTTTTGCCGACGCTTGCACCTAATAATAAAGGTGCTGCCATGTCAGTCTTGAATCTGGGATCTGGTTTATGTGCGTTTATCGCGCCGGGCATCGTCAGTCTTTTCATTGGACCGCTCGGTGCAGGCGGGGTTATTTGGATCTTTGCGGTATTGTATTTTTTCAGCGCTTTTCTGACACAATTCTTGACGATTTCTGAGAAAAGCGCCGATGTGTATACAGAGGAACGATTTATCAGAGAAAACGTGCAAACAAATTTAGAGAAAACGGTTAAGCAGTAGCCTCATTGGTCAAACTAGTCATAAACGTGTGCAAAGAGGTGTAGAGGGTGAAACGATTCAGCACGGCGTATCTTTTGCTGGGCATTCTTTGCTCAGCCACAGCATTTCTAATAGGTGATCCGCCCCGCGCGCTTGGAGCGGAAGTGGAGCACTATGAACCGCTGCAGGTGCATGTGCAGCTTGAGAAAGTGTACTTGGACGGAGATGTCAGCATTGAGCATAAACATGAAAAAGTGCTTTCTACGGATGATTTTTGGGCAGCCTATGCCGGCTGGACTCTTGTCGAGCAAAAAAAGGGGTATGTGCTCTTCAGGAAGCAAATGGACGATATTTCTCCGCTCAGTAAGGTAAATGGGTATATCGGTGTTTCGGACAATGGAGTGATCTCCACTTTTCATGGTCGGCCTGAGTCAGCTTCCGAACCGATTCAGTCTTTTTTTCAAATTGATTTAGAAAGGCTGGAAAGCCATATGCAAAAAAATTTGTTGAAAGGCATTCCATTCCGGACCAAAGCGGAGTTTGAGGATGTTATAGAACATATAAAGACATACAGCGGGTAACGTCCGCTGATTGAAGACATGTAATCATGTCTTTTTTTCGTAGGAGAATGAGAGAGAAGCGAACGTATGTTAACTTTTCTATAAGACTTTGGCTGTTTTTATGGTACAATGAAGAACAGTCAAAGAGGTGAATTTGCGTGATCGAATTTGTTAAAGGCACGATTGATTATGTATCTCCCCAATATATTGTGATAGAGAACGGCGGCATTGGCTATCAGATTTTCACGCCGAATCCGTTTATATATAAGGAGAGAAACCAAGAAACGATTTTTACGTACCATCATATCAGAGAGGATGCTTTTTCGCTCTACGGTTTTTCAACAAGGGAGGAGAAGGCGCTCTTTACAAAACTATTAAACGTGACCGGAATCGGTCCAAAAGGCGCACTCGCCATCTTGGGCTCAGGTGATCCGGGAGCGGTAATCCAAGCGATTGAAAATGAAGATGAAGCCTTTTTGGTCAAGTTTCCTGGTGTAGGAAAGAAAACCGCGCGCCAGATTATTCTTGACTTAAAAGGAAAACTCGCTGATGTAGTGCCTGAAATGATTGAAAATCTGTTTAATCATGAAGAAAGGCTTGAAAAACAAACAGCAGAAACAGCTCTCGAAGAAGCGCTAGAGGCCCTCAGGGTTCTCGGATATGCTGAAAAAGAAATCAAAAAGGTGCTTCCTCACTTAAAAGAAGATACTGGACTCACAACAGACCAGTATGTGAAAAAAGCATTACAAAAACTATTGAAGTAAGGTGATGTTCATGGATGAACGGCTCGTCTCAAGTGAAGCAGACAACCATGAATCAGTGATAGAGCAAAGCCTGAGGCCGCAAAATTTGGCGCAGTACATCGGGCAGCATAAGGTGAAAGAAAATTTGCGTGTGTTTATAGATGCGGCAAAAATGAGACAGGAGACGCTCGATCATGTTCTTCTGTACGGGCCGCCCGGACTCGGGAAAACAACGCTTGCTTCCATCGTTGCCAATGAAATGGGAGTGGAATTACGTACGACATCTGGGCCTGCGATTGAAAGACCTGGTGATTTGGCTGCCATATTAACGGCGCTGGAGCCGGGAGATGTATTATTTATCGATGAAATACATAGGCTTCATAGATCGATTGAAGAGGTGCTATATCCTGCGATGGAAGACTTTTGTCTGGATATTGTGATCGGCAAAGGTCCTTCTGCCCGCTCGGTCCGGCTCGATCTTCCGCCTTTTACGCTGGTAGGCGCAACGACAAGGGTAGGGCTTTTGACGGCGCCGTTAAGAGATCGATTCGGTGTAATGTCTCGACTTGAGTACTATACGCAAGAAGAGCTGGCGAACATTGTCACAAGAACTGCTGATGTATTCGAAGTTGAAATTGATAAACCGTCTGCTCTCGAAATCGCCAGGCGATCGAGAGGGACGCCCCGCGTAGCGAACCGCCTGCTGAGAAGGGTTCGGGATTTCGCTCAGGTACTGGGTGACAGCCGGATCACGGAAGAGATTTCGCAGGATGCGCTGGAACGGCTGCAGGTTGACCGTCTCGGTTTGGATCATATTGATCACAAGCTGCTGATGGGCATGATCGAAAAATTTAACGGCGGCCCGGTGGGTCTTGATACCATTTCAGCCACGATCGGCGAAGAATCGCATACGATTGAAGACGTGTACGAACCGTACCTCCTGCAAATCGGATTTATCCAAAGAACGCCGCGGGGAAGGATCGTGACACCGGCCGTTTATCATCATTTCCAAATGGAGGCTCCCCGATATGACTGAATTCCCTAAGATGATTATGATTCTTGGAGCTGTTTTGCTTCTCATCGGAGCAGTATTGCATTTTGTCGGCAAGATGCCGGGAGATATTTTTGTGAAAAAAGGAAATGTCACGTTTTTCTTCCCGGTTGTCACTTGTATCATCATAAGTGTGGTATTATCAATTTTGCTTAATCTTTTCGGCAGAATGAAATAACAAAAGACTAGAATAAAGGTGAAATGTCATGAAAGTCGATTTATTTGATTTTGAATTACCGGATCGTTTAATTGCACAAGTGCCGTTGGAGCAGCGTGATGCTTCAAGGCTGATGGTGCTTGATAAACATACAGGAGAGCTGGCTGACAGCTCGTTTAAACACATTATCAGCTTCTTTAAAGAAGGAGATTGTCTTGTGCTGAACAATACCCGTGTGCTGCCTGCTCGGTTATTCGGCACAAAAGAGGATACCGGCGCAAAAGTGGAACTGCTTTTGCTGAAACAGGAAGCTGGTGACAGGTGGGAAACACTTGCCAAACCGGCGAAACGTGTAAAAAAAGGAACCGTTGTGACATTTGGAGACGGAAGGTTGAAGGCTGTCTGCACGGAAGAGCTTGAGCATGGCGGCAGAAAAATGGAATTCCAGTATGACGGCATTTTCTACGAAGTGCTGGAATCCCTGGGAGAAATGCCGCTCCCGCCATATATTAAGGAACAGCTTGATGACAGAGAGCGCTACCAGACCGTGTATTCAAAAGAAATCGGCTCTGCGGCCGCGCCTACTGCAGGCCTTCACTTCACGGAAGAAATCTTGCAGCAATTGAAAGACAAAGGTGTGCAAATTGAGTTCATCACTCTGCACGTAGGCCTTGGAACGTTTCGCCCTGTGAGCGCCGATGATGTTGAAGAGCATAATATGCATGCGGAGTTTTATCAAATGTCAGAAGAAACGGCTGCAGCCTTAAACAAAGTGAGAGAAAAGGGCGGCCGGATCATTTCCGTCGGCACGACATCGACACGCACGCTTGAAACGATTGCCGGGGAACATGACGGTCAATTTAAAGCTTCAAGCGGCTGGACATCTATTTTTATTTATCCAGGCTATGAATTTAAAGGCATTGACGGAATGATTACAAACTTCCATTTGCCGAAATCGTCATTGATTATGCTGGTGAGCGCGCTTGCTGGAAGAGAAAACGTTCTGCGCGCTTATAACCATGCGGTGGAAGAGGAATACCGTTTCTTCAGCTTCGGAGACGCGATGCTGATTTTATAATTTAAGAACAGGAGGCCTCATCAAAAGTGGCTGAACAACCAATACGCTATGAATTTATAAAAGAATGCAAACAAACAGGAGCGCGGCTGGGCAAAGTGCATACCCCACACGGCTCCTTTGAAACACCAGTTTTTATGCCGGTCGGCACACTGGCGACAGTGAAAACGATGTCACCTGAAGAGCTGAAAGCAATGGATGCAGGCATCATTTTAAGCAACACTTATCACCTATGGCTCCGCCCGGGCCAAGATATTGTGAAAGAAGCGGGCGGGCTCCATAAATTTATGAACTGGGACCGCGCGATTTTAACAGATTCAGGCGGTTTTCAGGTCTTTTCTCTAAGCAAGTTTCGTAATATAGAGGAAGAGGGTGTTCATTTCCGCAATCACTTAAATGGAGACAAGCTGTTTTTATCTCCGGAAAAAGCGATGGAGATCCAAAACGCACTCGGCTCTGATATTATGATGGCGTTTGACGAGTGCCCGCCATATCCGGCAGAGTACGATTATATGAAGCGGTCAGTAGAACGGACAAGCCGCTGGGCGGAACGCTGCCTGAATGCCCACAACCGTCAGGATGAACAAGGGCTGTTTGGCATTGTACAAGGCGGAGAATATGAAGATCTGCGCACGCAAAGCGCGAAGGACTTGATTTCTCTTGATTTCCCGGGATATGCTATAGGCGGATTATCTGTCGGTGAACCGAAGGATGTCATGAACCGTGTGCTCGAGTTTACAACACCGCTTTTGCCGAAGGATAAACCGAGATACCTGATGGGAGTTGGTTCTCCGGACGCGCTGATCGACGGAGCGATCCGCGGGGTCGACATGTTTGACTGTGTGCTGCCGACTCGGATTGCAAGAAACGGCACTGTGTTTACAGCTGAAGGCCGTCTCAATATGAAAAATGCGAAATTTGAAAGAGACTTCCGTCCGATTGATGAAGAGTGCGGTTGCTATACATGTAAAAATTACACTCGCGCGTATATCAGACACTTGATCCGCTGTAATGAAACATTTGGCCTTCGATTAACAACTTACCATAACCTTCATTTTCTGTTACACTTAATGGAGCAGGTAAGACAGGCTATTCGCGAGGATCGTCTGGGTGATTTCCGAGAAGAGTTCTTTGAGCGTTACGGCTACAACAAGCCAAATGCGAAAAGCTTCTAAAATAAAAATGAAAAACAAGCTTACAGAAAGGGGTGAAAATCATGACAGGCACTTTAGGTACATTGGTTCCTATTATTTTAATGTTTGCGGTCCTTTACTTCTTGCTGATTCGTCCTCAGCAAAAACAGCAAAAGGCAGTACGCCGAATGCAAGAGGAACTGAAAAAAGGCGATTCAGTAGTGACAATCGGGGGATTGCACGGTACTGTTGACTCTATCGACGAGAGCAAAGTCGTCATTAAGACTGGTGAAAACACACGTCTTACGTTCGACCGCCGCGCGATCAGAGAAGTTTCTGCTGCTGAATAACAGCAGGAGCTATACATAGCAAGCAAAAAAGAGCGGGTGAGTGAGCCCGCTCTTTTTTTGTATCTTTTTTTCGTACCCTTGAAGTTTAGGAAGGCTGAGTGCCGGAGCACACCGAATGTTGAAATTCGTGAGTACCGGAAACGTTAGCCTGACAACGAATGTGAAAGTTGTCGACATGCTGAAAGAGCGGGGAATCCCGATTTTTTTATGTGGAAGACCTGTTTCCCCTTATGTTCACGCCGAAAATCCCGCCCAGCATGCACACCCCTAAAAATCCAAGATGGAAGAGCAGCTGTTCCGCTGTAAATGTCTTTCCGAACCCTAAATACTGAAACAATAAAATAATCAGAGAAAAGCTTAAGGCAGTCAATGCCCCGATCATCCAGCCTCTTTCCTTCCCTTTACCGCCAGAAATGAACCCGCCGATGAACAAAGAAAGAAATGAGATGGCGGTGATCAGCCAGTTAAATGATGACTCTTCCAGCGAGGTTGCCGTCAGTAACAGTGAAACGGCTAAACTCGTCAGGAGCATGGCTGAGAAAATAGCGATTAAGCCGTAGAGAATGCCTTTTCCAACTTGTTTCGTTTCCTCCATGAATGTCTCCTCTCTGCCTGTATTAAAAGGCTTCTGTTCTTTTTGAACAAAGCCGCCAGACATGCTGATGGCTCGTCTTTGTAAAAATGTATTCCCCTATCCCGTGAATTAGACGTAAAAGCTTTATGAAATACAATCGGTTTTCTTACATAAATTATTCGTTTTGTTGCAACCTATAATGAGTTGGAGGTGCATGATGGAAGAGCTTCTCACTATTACGTTTCGCACAGTCATATTGTATTTTGTGATATTGGTCATTTTTCGTTTTATGGGCAAACGGGAGATCGGGGAGCTTAGCATTTTAGATCTCGTTGTCTTTATCATGATGGCTGAAATTGCCGTTTTAGCTATAGAAAACGTAGATGATCATCTATTTCATACCATTTTGCCAATGCTTGTATTAATGATCATCCAAGTAACTTTGGCATACTTTTCTTTAAAAAACCGAAAGGTCCGCCAGCTTCTTGACGGAAAGCCGACCATTATTATTAAATATGGGGAAATTGACGAAGATGCTATGAAATCACAGCGTTATAATTTCGATGATTTATTGGTTCAGCTCAGGGAAAATAATATCGACAGAGTAGCTGATGTATCATTTGCCATTTTAGAGCCGTCAGGCAAACTGACCGTTGTAAAGAAAGAAAACAGCGGAGAACAGCGGCAGCTCGAAATGCCGCTCATTATAGACGGCTCTATTCAAACAGAAAACCTGTCCAGAATTGACAAAGACAAACAGTGGCTGCTTGAAAAACTAAGAAAACACGGATATGCAAATCCTTCAGGTATTTCATTTTGCTCGTTTACTGACGGTGAGTTATTTATAGATGAAAAAGATGGGCACCGCACGTGACCTTTATTATCGGACGATTAAACGTCCGATAATAGGAATACGGCGAAGCTCATCTTTTTTAATTAAACGGAAAGTGAGCAGGAGGATGATATAGATGGCAGCACTTATCGCAATCCATCCGGCGACATTCACAGCCTCGGACGATCCAAAGCTTACATATTGTTTGATGGCGGAGCTGATGAATCCGCAAATTACAATAACAGCGAAGCTGAGCGCGTACTCCTTGATTTTGATACTGATCGGCAGTACCTTGCTTACGGTTGCCGCGTGCAAAAGCGTGACGAGAACCATGCCTGTCACAATGGCTAATGCCGCGCCCATAATACCGAGAGACGGCCTGGTGGCAAGGACGAAAATAAGACCGGTTTTGACAAGCGCTCCGATTAAGCTGTTCATCATCGCAGCCCCTGCTAAATTAAGCGCCTGCAGCACAGCTTGAAGAGGGCCCTGAAAATAATAAAGCAGAAAAAACGGGGCCATCACTTTTATAAATACAGCTGCGCCTGAGGAACCGTACATCACCCTCATCAGCTCATCCGCAAATACAAATAATATGACAACTGAAATGCCTCCGCTGAGCAGACATAGACGCATGGCCTGTTCCAAGCGGTATTCCACCACCTGCAATTTTTTCTGCTCCATTCCTTCACTGATCGCAGGAACAAGCGCGGTCGATAAAGAATATGTAATAAAGCTGGGCAGAGTGAGCAGGGTCATGGCAAAGCCGGTCAGCTCCCCGTATTGCTTGGTAGCGGCAACTGTCGCCACACCGGCGATGGCAAGGCTTTGAGCGACGACAATCGGCTCAAAAAACCAAGAGAGATTGCCGATAAAGCGGCTCCCGGTCGTTGGAAGGGACACGCTCATTAATTGAGAAAATGTTTGTTTTCCGTTTTTAATCGACTGGAAAAAGTGCTTTCTGATTTTAATTGTCTTTTTATATTTAAAACAAACAAATAAATACAGAAGTGACGCCAGCTCCCCTGCGACTGAGGATAGCATTGCCCCCGCTGCGGCGTATTCAATTCCGTAAGGGAGAAAAATCGTCGTACAGACAGCGACGAGTGAAATGCGGATGACTTGTTCAAGGACTTGGGACACGGCAAGCGGGTTCATATTCTGTTTTCCTTGAAAGTATCCTCTAAGCACACTTGATATGGCGATAATCGGCACAACCGGCGTAATGGCCAGGAGCGGATAAAGTGTTCTTTTATCTGTCAGCATCGTTTCAGCCATAACCGGGGCGAAAAATAGAAACAGTGGTGTGAAAATCAGGCTGAGGACTCCTGTGATGGTCAGAGACATGACTAAAATATTTTTAGTTTTTTGATGGTCTCCGCGCGCGCTGGCTTCAGCGACAAGCTTGCTGATCGCGACCGGCAGACCGAATTGAGTTAATGTAGTGGCCAAGAAGAAGGTAGGCGCCGCCATCATGTAAAGCCCGACTCCTTCTTCACCGATAAAACGGGCGATAACCACCCGGTTGACAAACCCGAGCATTCTTGTAACCATTCCTGCTGCGATAAGAATAAGAGTGCCCCTTAAAAACGTCTGTTTCGCCATTTTTACCCCCTGCCTTCTCAAACTACCTGTAATCATATACAATAAAGATATGCGTATATATCGTCCAAGCATGACAAGTCTTCTTGAAAAACAATGAAAAAGGAGCGTGGAATTCATGGAGAAGCATCCTGCTGATCTATATAAAGACCACGTCAGGCCGTTTCTTTACAGCAAACTGGAAGAGTTTCAGATTCTCGGGTATGATGATGTTGAACTCGAAAGTTTGTGGTCATACTTAACAGGTAAAAAGTGGAAAAAGAAAACGGAACTGCACATTTATGAAATGACAAGCGATATTCTATCAGTAAAAATTGGCGAATTTATGAACTATGCAACTGTTGAGTCATTTAAAACGTCTAATTGGCTGGGCAGTGAAGAAGGCCAGGAAGCATTGGAAGAACTGCTGAGATAGCAGATTGATTCGTACAGGTTTAAGGGAGGATATACATAATGAAAAAAGGACGCTTGATTGCGTTTTTCCTTATCGTTTTATTGATTGGCACAGGCTTGGGCTACTTTACGAAGCCTGCCGCGAACAATATTACGTTAGGATTGGATTTGCAAGGCGGATTTGAGGTGCTGTATGATGTACAGCCCGTAAAAAAAGGTGACAAAATCACAAAAGACGTTCTGGTCAGCACGGTAGAGGCGTTGAACCGCAGGGCCAATGTTCTCGGTGTCAGCGAACCGAACATCCAAATTGAAGGAAATGACCGGATTCGCGTTCAGCTCGCTGGGGTGACAAACCAAAACAGAGCGCGTGAAATCTTAGCCACTGAAGCGCAGCTTTCTTTTAGAGATACAAATGATAAGGAATTGCTGAATGGCTCTGACCTCGTCGAAAACGGGGCTAAACAAACATATGACGCCAAAACAAATGAACCGATTGTCAGCATTAAATTGAAGGATGCTGATAAATTCGGCGATGTGACCAAAAAGGTCATGAAAATGGCGCCAAATAACCAGCTTGTCATTTGGATGGATTACGAAAAAGGTGACTCCTTCAAAAAAGAAGTTCAAAAAGAACATCCTAAATATGTATCAGCTCCAAATGTAAGTCAGGAATTGAACACAACAGACGTGACAATTGAAGGACAGTTTACTGTTCAAGAAGCAAAAGATTTAGCCAGCATTTTAAACGCCGGCGCGCTTCCTGTGAAACTGACTGAAAAATATTCAACATCAGTAGGTGCACAATTCGGCCAGCAGGCGCTCCAGGAGACGGTGTTTGCCGGGATTGTCGGTATCGCAATTATTTTCTTATTTATGCTTTTCTATTACCGCCTGCCGGGATTTATTGCGATCATTACGCTATCGGTTTATATCTATATTACACTCCAGGTCTTTGACTGGATGAATGCTGTGCTCACGCTTCCGGGAATTGCCGCGCTCATTTTAGGTGTCGGGATGGCAGTCGACGCCAATATCATCACCTATGAGCGGATTAAAGAAGAGCTCAAGCTAGGAAAGTCAGTCCGCTCTGCCTTCCGTTCAGGAAACAGACGGTCATTCGCGACGATTCTTGATGCGAATGTTACAACGATTATTGCGGCCGTTGTGCTCTTCATCTTTGGGACAAGCTCTGTAAAAGGGTTTGCGACGATGTTGATTCTGTCAATTTTGACAAGCTTTATCACTGCTGTTTTCTTATCAAGATTTCTCCTTGGTCTCCTTGTGGAAAGCAGCTGGCTTGATCGGAAAAAAGGCTGGTTCGGCGTCAACAAGAAGCACATTATGAATATTCAGGATACAGATGAAAATACAGAGCCGCATACGCCGTTCCAAAAATGGGATTTTACGAGAAAACGCAAATATTTCTTTATCATCTCAAGTGCAATCACAATTGCCGGAATTATTATTCTGCTTGTGTTTAAGTTGAATCTGGGCATTGACTTTGCGAGCGGTGCACGGATTGAAGTCCAAAGTGAACATAAGCTGACAACAGAGCAGGTGGAGAAAGATTTTGAATCACTTGGCATGGACCCTGACACCATTGTTCTGTCAGGCGAAAAGAAAAATATCGGTGTTGCCCGTTTTGTTGGAGTGCCAGATAAAGAGACGATTGCCAAAGTAAAAACGCACTTTAAAGACAAATACGGGACAGAGCCAAATGTCAGCACAGTTTCACCGACAGTCGGTAAAGAGCTGGCGAGAAATGCTCTGTACGCACTTGCTATAGCTTCTATTGGAATCATTATTTACGTTTCGATACGGTTCGAATATAAAATGGCGATAGCCGCGATAGCTTCACTGCTTTATGACGCATTCTTTATTGTCACGGTTTTCAGTATTGCAAGGCTGGAGGTAGATGTTACGTTCATCGCTGCTATACTGACGATTATCGGATATTCGATTAACGATACAATCGTTACATTTGACAGGATTCGCGAGCATATGAAGAAGCGTAAGCCGAAAACATTTGCCGACCTCAACCATATTGTAAACCTGAGTCTGCAGCAAACCTTTACACGTTCAATTAACACTGTATTAACTGTCGTGATTGTTGTAGTGACACTGCTCATCTTTGGAGCATCTTCGATTACAAACTTCTCAGTCGCTTTATTGGTCGGACTGTTAACAGGCGTTTATTCCTCTCTCTACATTGCCGCACAAATTTGGCTTGTATGGAAAGGAAAAGAACTGAAAAAAGATTCGGTGCAATAAAAAATTCAGGCTGTCCTTTGCAGGGCAGCCTGTTTTTTGAAGTTTCATTGAACTTAAAATAGACATTTGCTATAATGACATACGCTTACATTTACACATATAAATGGTGTTAAGCGTGTTTGTGGCTGTTTTTCAGATATGTAGGAGGGTTTATGTATGAGGATTCGCGAATCGCAGCTGCCGGGCATAGGGCATAAATTTGAGATCATTACTAGAAATCGCGATAAAATTTCAATTATCATTCATCATGACGGCCGGAAGGAGCTGTACTATTTTGATGAAAATGATCATGAAGAATGTGTTGCTTCCGTGCAGTTTGATGATGCTGAAGCGAGGCAGATTTCTGCAATTCTCGGCGGAATGGCATATAAACCGAAAGTATTAGAAAGGGTCGAGGCAGCCCTTGATGATTTAATCATAGAGTGGTGTAAAGCAGAGACAGGTGCGCCTGCTATCCATCATACAATTGGTGATTTGGATGCGAGGCAGGAGTACCATGTGACTGTCATCGCGATTATTAAGAAAAATCAGGATAAACAACTAAACCCAGGATCTGAAACAGTCATTGATGAAGGTGATACACTAGTGATGTCCGGTGATGGAAACGGATTGAAGAGACTGATCAGGGAAAAATTAACTGCGAAAGAGGTTTGATCAAGAGCGTCAAGTCATGTTTAAAATCAGTTCTGACAGGGAAAGTTACCTCAGGTAAATAAACTTTGGGGGATAGAGAATGAATAAACAATGGACAATCATTTTCGCACTTATTTTTACCTTAATTGTCGCTATTTTTGCAGTCATTAATGTTAGATCCGTAGAAGTTGATTACCTGTTTGGCAGATCGGAGTGGCCGCTCATTCTTGTCATTTTAGGCTCGGTTTTAATGGGTGCGCTGATCGTATTTTCTGCCGGCATTTTTCAGGTGATGAGATTAAAGCGGGAAATAAAAGCGTTGCGGAAAGAAAACAAAACAACACAAGAGACGATACATAAACAAGAAGATACACTGTATCCTGAACAGAACGACATAAAGGATGCATCAACCGGACTTGAGAAAAAAGACTAGTTTTTGAATAATATTTGAAACCCCTCAGCCTGCTCTAGTATAATAGGGTGGTTGAGGGGTGAATTTATGTTAGCGTCAAAAATGCGATGGGAAATCCAGCGACCAGATCAGGATAAGGTCAAATCACTCACAGAACAATTGCATATAACACCTCTTGTTGCGTCCCTGCTTGTAAAAAGAGGCTTTGATACGGCAGAAAGCGCAAGGCTGTTTTTACATACAAAGGATGCCGATTTTTATGATCCTTTCGAAATGAAAGGCATGAAAGAAGCGGCAGATCGTATAAAACAGGCGATATCACAACAAGAACAGATTATGATATATGGCGATTATGACGCCGATGGAGTTACCAGTACGTCAGTGATGCTTCACACACTGCAAAAGCTGTCGGCTCAAGTTGATTTTTATATACCTGACCGCTTTAAAGAAGGATATGGCCCTAATGAACAGGCATTTCGTTCGATTAAAGAGCGGGGCTACTCTCTGATTATTACAGTTGATACAGGAATTGCCGCTGTGCATGAAGCGAAGGTAGCAAAGGAACTCGGGCTGGATGTCATTATTACCGATCACCATGAGCCGGGACCGGAGCTTCCGGATGTCCATGCGATCGTCCACCCGAAGCAGCCAGGCTGCACCTACCCGTTTAAAGAACTTGCCGGGGTCGGGGTCGCGTTTAAGCTCGCCCACGCTTTATTGGGCGAACTCCCGGATGAACTGCTTGACCTGGCGGCAATCGGCACTATTGCCGATCTTGTCCCGTTGCATGGCGAAAACAGATTAATTGCAACACTAGGACTTGAAAGGCTTCGTCGGACGAATCGACTGGGCTTAAAAGAGCTGGTCAAGCTGTCAGGCGGAGGCATCGGAGAAGCGAACGAAGAAACTGTCGGGTTCCAAATAGCACCAAGGCTGAATGCCGTCGGACGAATCGAACAGGCGGATCCCGCTGTTCATTTGCTCATGTCAGAGGATTCGTTTGAAGCGGAAGAGCTTGCCGCTGAAATTGACCAGCTGAACAAAGAGCGCCAAAAAATGGTTAGTAAAATGACGGATGAAGCGATTGAAATGGTTGAACAGCAAGGTCTCGATCAAACTGCTATTGTTGTGGCCAAATCCGGGTGGAATCCAGGAGTCGTGGGGATTGTGGCTTCAAAGCTTGTGGACCGTTTCTACCGTCCGGCCATTGTGCTTGGCATTGATGAAGAAAAAGGGATTGCTAAAGGCTCGGCCCGAAGCATCAGAGGCTTTAACTTATTCGAGAGCCTTTCAGAATGCAGAGATATTCTTCCACATTTCGGCGGCCACCCAATGGCTGCGGGAATGACGCTGAATGCCGAAGATGTGCCGGATTTGCGACACAGGCTGAATGAAATAGCAGACAACACGCTTACGGAAGAGGATTTTATTCCCGTACAGGAAGTCGATCTTGTCTGCGGTGTCGGGGACATTACGGTTGAAAGCATCACAGAAATGAACCTGCTGTCCCCATTTGGCATGCTGAACCCGAAACCGCACGTCCTCGTAGAAAACGCTGTGCTGGAAGATGTCCGCAAGATCGGCGCTAATAAAAATCATGTGAAAATGACGGTCAGAAACGAGTCGTCTCAGCTTGATTGCGTTGGTTTTAATAAAGGTGAGCTAGAAGAAGGCATCGTCCCGGGTTCAAGAATATCAATTGTCGGTGAGATGTCTATCAACGAATGGAACAATAGAAAAAAACCGCAGTTAATGATTAAGGATGCCGCTGTTTCTGAATGGCAGCTGTTTGATTTAAGGGGAAAACGGATGTGGGAAGACACAGTTTCCGTCCTTCCATCTGCTAAACGGGCCATTGTCTCTTTCAAAGAAGACTCAACAACACTTCTTCAGACTGAAGACCTTCGCCGTGAAGTGCACGTCATCAGCTCTGAGGATCAAGCGAAGGCGTTTGACCTTGATGGTGCATATATTGTATTGCTGGATCCGCCGCCTTCGTTGGACATGCTCGCACGTTTGCTGGAAGGCAAGCAGCCTGAGCGGATATATTTCATTTTTCTCAATCAAGAGGACCACTTTTTATCAACGTTTCCCGCAAGAGACCACTTTAAATGGTATTATGCGTTTTTGCTGAAAAGAGGCGCTTTTGACGTAAAAAAACATGGTTCAGATCTTGCGAGACATAAAGGCTGGTCTGTTGAAACAATCAATTTCATGACAAAGGTGTTTTTTGATCTAGGTTTTGTTAAAATAGAGAATGGTGTGCTGTCTGTGGTTAGTGGAGTAAAGAAACGCGACTTAACGGACTCACAAACATATCAGGCAAAACAGCAGCTGATGGAATTGGATCAAAAGCTGAATTATTCTTCTGCTGAAGAGCTGAAGGAATGGCTGAATAAGCTGATGAAACAAGATTCAGAGGCTTATGAAAGTACGAGGAGGACATAAAACAGATGGATTTAAAACAATACGTAACAATTGTACCGGATTACCCGAAAGAGGGCGTGCAATTTAAAGATATTACGACACTGATGGATAAAGGCGACGTATACCGCTATGCCACAGACCAAATTGTTGAATATGCGAAAGAAAAGCAAATTGATTTGGTCGTCGGCCCTGAAGCGCGCGGCTTTATTATCGGCTGTCCCGTTGCTTACGCGCTTGGCGTAGGTTTTGCGCCGGTCCGCAAAGAAGGCAAATTGCCTCGTGAAGTGATCAAAGTGGACTACGGTTTGGAATACGGAAAAGACGTATTAACGATCCACAAAGATGCGATTAAACCGGGTCAGCGTGTGCTTATCACAGATGACTTGCTTGCGACAGGCGGCACAATTGAAGCAACAATCAAACTTGTTGAAGAGCTTGGCGGCGTTGTTGCTGGTATCGCTTTCTTAATCGAGCTTTCTTACCTTGACGGCAGAAAGAAACTTGAAGATTATGACATATTAACATTGATGAAATACTAAAGATAATCGCATACCGAAAAAAGCACTCCATGTCAGGGTGCTTTTTTCCTATTGTTTTGCAATTATTTTATATAATATTTGGCTATTTGAACTTCTGCTCTTTACATCTTTCGGTTTTTTCTTGATAATAAACTACAATACAGTTTACATTCTAAAAAAGGTGATTCCATGGCGAACGAACAAGTATTGACTGCCGAGCAAGTTATAGATAAAGCGCGCAGCTATCTATCTGATGAGCATATCGCATTTGTCGAAAAAGCATATCTTTACGCTGAAGATGCTCATCGCGAGCAATACCGCAAATCGGGCGAGCCATATATTATTCATCCGATTCAGGTTGCGGGAATTCTCGTTGATCTTGAAATGGACCCTTCCACAATCGCGGGAGGATTTCTGCACGATGTCGTGGAAGATACAGATGTGACGCTCGATGACCTGAAAGAAGCATTTTCCGAAGAAGTGGCAATGCTTGTGGACGGCGTAACGAAGCTCGGTAAAATTAAATATAAATCTCAAGAGGAACAGCAGGCGGAAAATCATCGCAAAATGTTTGTCGCTATGGCTCAAGATATCCGGGTCATACTGATTAAGCTGGCGGATCGTCTCCACAATATGCGGACGCTGAAACATCTGCCTCAGGAAAAACAGCGGAGAATTTCTAATGAAACACTGGAGATTTTTGCACCATTGGCGCATCGTCTCGGGATTTCAAAAATTAAGTGGGAATTGGAAGATACGGCGCTCCGTTATTTGAATCCTCAGCAATATTACAGAATTGTCAACCTCATGAAGAAGAAACGCGCAGAACGTGAGCTTTATGTCGATGAGGTTGTCAATGAAGTGAAGAAACGTGTCGAAGAAGTGAACATCAAGGCTGACTTCTCGGGACGTCCGAAACATATTTACAGCATCTATCGAAAAATGGTGCTCCAAAATAAACAATTCAACGAAATTTACGATTTGCTGGCTGTCCGCATTCTTGTGAATAGCATAAAGGACTGCTACGCGGTGCTCGGCATCATTCACACATGCTGGAAGCCGATGCCCGGCAGATTCAAAGATTATATCGCAATGCCGAAGCCGAATATGTATCAATCGCTTCATACAACGGTTATCGGGCCTAAAGGCGATCCGCTGGAAGTGCAGATCCGCACCTTTGAAATGCATGAAATTGCGGAATACGGAGTTGCGGCTCACTGGGCTTATAAAGAAGGGAAAGCGGCCAATGAAGGCGTAACCTTTGAGAAAAAGCTTTCTTGGTTCCGTGAAATTTTAGAATTCCAGAATGAATCAACAGATGCAGAAGAATTTATGGAATCGCTCAAAATCGATTTGTTTTCTGACATGGTATATGTTTTTACGCCGAAAGGAGATGTAATCGAGCTTCCATCCGGTTCTGTTCCGATTGATTTTTCTTACCGGATTCACTCGGAAATCGGCAATAAAACAATTGGTGCCAAAGTAAACGGAAAAATGGTAACGCTGGACCATAAGCTTCGGACAGGTGATATCGTTGAAATTCTCACTTCTAAGCATTCCTACGGTCCGAGCCAGGATTGGGTGAAGCTTGCCCAAACATCCCAGGCGAAGCATAAGATCCGTCAATTCTTTAAGAAACAGCGGCGCGAAGAAAATGTCGAAAAAGGCCGTGAACTGGTTGAAAAAGAAATTAAAAATTTGGATTTTGAAGTGAAGGATGTCTTAACGCCGGAAAATATCCAGAAGGTTGCTGACAAGTTTAATTTCTCAAATGAAGAGGATATGTACGCAGCGGTCGGCTACAACGGCATTACAGCCTTACAGGTGGCAAACCGCCTGACAGAAAAAGAGAGAAAGCAGCGTGATCAGGAAGAACAGGAAAAGATCGTTCAAGACGTCAATGCGGAATCTAAACCATACCCGCAGGGCAGAAAACGCGAAGCGGGCGTTCGTGTCAAGGGTATCGACAATCTTCTTGTCCGTTTATCAAAATGCTGCAATCCTGTACCAGGTGACGATATTGTCGGATTTATCACAAAAGGCAGAGGGGTTTCGGTCCATCGTGAAGACTGTCCGAATGTCAAAACGAATGAAGCCCAAGAGCGGCTGATCCCGGTAGAGTGGGAACATGAGTCACAGGTTCAAAAGCGCAAGGAATACAATGTTGAGATAGAGATTCTTGGATATGACCGCCGCGGATTGCTGAACGAGGTGCTTCAGGCAGTAAATGAAACGAAAACAAATATTTCATCTGTCTCTGGCAAATCGGATCGCAATAAAGTGGCAACCATTCATATGGCGATTTTTATTCAGAACATTAATCACTTGCACAAAGTTGTCGAGCGTATTAAACAGATTAGAGATATTTATTCTGTACGCCGCGTCATGAACTAAAGGGGTTAGAAAATGAAATTAGTTGTTCAGCGAGTAACAGAAGCAAGCGTTACAGTGGATGATGAGGTCGTCGGCCAAATTGGACAAGGCATCATGGTGCTGGTCGGCATCACTCACGATGATACAGAAGAGGATGCAGCCTATTTAGCCGATAAAGTTGTTCATCTTCGTATTTTTGATGACAGTGAAGGAAAAATGAATCTGTCTCTTTTAGATATCGGAGGAGAGATTTTATCTGTTTCACAGTTTACGCTTTATGGAGATACGAAGAAGGGGCGCCGGCCGAACTATATGAACGCTGCCAAGCCTGATAAAGCTTTAGGTCTTTATGAAAAATGGAACGATCTGCTCCGCGAAAAAGGAATCAAAGTTGAGACCGGAACGTTTGGAGCGATGATGGATGTTCAGCTTACAAACTCTGGACCCGTCACGCTCATTATGGATTCAAAATAAAAAAGCTGCCAAAAGGCAGCTTTTTTTATTGGAAATATTTCTCTAATCCGCTTTCAATCCCGTCTGTAACTTTTTCTTGGTATGAATTGCTATGTACAATGGCTTCTTCCTGCGGATGGCTTACATATCCCAGCTCATACAGCATAGCGGGCTGTCTATTTTCCCGAAGCACATAATAATCTCCGAATAATACGCCGCGGTCAGGAATGGAAGAACGCTTCGCCACTTCAGAGTGTACATCTGATGCCAGTTCCTCATCTTTGGCAGGACTGTAGTAGTAAGCAGTGCTGCCTCTCGTGGAAGTATCCGCATAGCTGTCATAGTGAATGCTGATGAATGCGTCAGCGTTGCGATAGTGAGACGTAGAGACACGTGACTGTAGGCTGACAAAGGTATCATCCTGGCGTGTTACATAGACATCGGCTCCAGCTAATCTGAGCTTGCTGGCGAGCAGTTTTGCCGTTTTGATCGTCAGGTTTTTCTCGAATTTACCAGAATAGCCGATCGTTCCGCTGTCTTTTCCTCCGTGTCCCGGGTCAACAATAATCGTTTTATTGTTCAGAGAACCGTTTCCGGATGGGGAGTCAGAGACAGGGGGTTCACCTGCTTCTTCCGCGCTTTTAGACGTTTGGACCACCCAATTAGCTACATAACCAGTCTGCCCGTTATCAAGCTTAATCTCATACCAGCTGCCCTTTGAACCTGTAATAGTAAACGAATCGCCTTTGGCAGCACGTTCTACGATCGAAGCTGATGTAGATGCATCACTTCTTACATTCGTTCCTCCGTATACAATATAGGCTTTTTTAGCGGGGGGTGAACTGCCTGCATTAGCCGAACTTTCAGCTGGATCAGAACTAGTTAAAAGGTAATGACTTGCAACCCAGCCTTTCAGCCCGTTCACCTCGATGTGAGCCCAGCCGTTTTTCTCGTTGAGAATTGTAAGCTTCGTTCCACGATCAAGCTTCGTTATAATCGCTGCGTCATGTGAGGCGGAGGCCCTAACATGTAGTGAAGATACACCGACCGTGCCCGTTGAAGCACCGGAAGATTCAGTTTGAGCACTCTTGGAAGACGCTGAACTGCTGCGGCCTGATGTAATATATTCAGATGACACCCATCCGGTAGTATTTTGATAGGATATCTTAATCCAGCCCGAATCTTTATCAATGACAGACGCTTGGCTGCCTTGCGGGAATTTGCCGATGACTTCGTATGAAGTGCCCGGTCCGGTTCTCATCCGCAGATCGGGGTCTGTTGATGTCACAATATCACTGCTTTCCGAAGAGCTTGTACTGGCTTGGTCTTCCTTTGTAATAAGCCAGGAGACCACCCATCCTTTTTCTCCGGAACCAAGTTGTATCTGCACCCAGTCTCCATCTTCCTTTAAAATCGGATAGCGCTCTCCTTTTTTCGCTTCCGCTGTAATCCCGTAGCTAAGCCCCGGACCGCTTCTGACGTTCATTTCATCTGTTGCGATGACCGCTTCTCCTTGAGCGGCTGTAACGGAGGAAAGTGGCGGGAAAAGCGCCCCCGCGAAAATAATAGATACAATAAGAACAAAGTATTTCTTGCTCATTGTGTCCTCCTTTCTCATGATCATTAAAAAAGCATTCTTGCTTATTATCGTATTGTCCTTTCTGATTTTTAAATAAAAATAAAATGATTTGTTTATACTAGGCATAAATACAATCAAAAAGGTGTGCAAATCATGAAATATCATCCAAAAATGGGACGTGCATTTCACGACGGTGAAGCAAATCTGCATTACAGCGATCATGCAGATCCCGAAACGACCGGTTATCTTACTGAAACAGCATCTGAATTTGGTCTTATGTCCAAAGAAGCAGCGATGAGGAAAAACAACCGGAATAAAGCTTGACAGAGAACTCCAATCCCATTATTATAATAGAAATTGAGTACATAGCAAATGATGAAAGATTTGAACCAATAATGGAGAAGAGTAGGTCAGATTGCATGGCTAGAGAGGAACCGCCCCAGGCTGAAAGCGGATCCCATTGCGTCTTTCTCGAAACAACACTCCGGAGGTTTCCTGCTGAACGCGTTAATCCCGTCATTAGGCAGTGAACGTGAACCTGCGTTAAAGGATCGAGCGGGAATATGAACATATTCCAACTAGGGTGGCACCACGGGTATAACTCTCGTCCCTACTATACATGTATAGTAGGGACGAGAGTTTTTTTCATTTTCATCATTACGATCATTGTATATAAGGAATACATAAGGAGGTCTACATATGGGATATAGCATTCCAAGAGGGACACAGGATATTCTGCCTGGAGAATCAGATCGCTGGCAGTTTGTTGAACAAATTATGAGAGACACTTGCCGCACTTATCAATATAAAGAAATTCGCACACCGATTTTTGAGCATACAGAACTGTTTGCCAGAGGCGTCGGAGAATCGACGGATATCGTGCAAAAAGAAATGTATACCTTTCAGGACCGAAAAGGCAGAAGCCTGACGCTTCGTCCGGAAGGAACAGCAGCGGCGGTTCGCGCTTTTAATGAAAACAAGCTATTCGCAAACCCTGTCCAGCCGACAAAGCTTTATTATGTCGGGCCAATGTTCCGTTATGAACGTCCCCAGACGGGCCGCTACCGCCAGTTTTATCAGTTTGGAATTGAAGCGATAGGCTCGAAAGATCCTGCAATTGATGCCGAAGTCATGGCGCTTGCGATGAGTATTTATCAAAAAGCAGGCTTGCAAAACGTTAAGCTTGTCATAAACAGCCTAGGCGACCAAGAAAGCCGCAAAAGCTACAGAGAAGCGCTCGTTAAACATTTTGAGCCTCGCATTGAAGAGTTTTGTTCAGACTGCCAGTCACGGTTGCACACAAACCCGCTCAGAATCTTGGACTGCAAAAAAGACCGTGATCATGAGCTGATGAAAACGGCACCTTCGATTCTGACATATTTAAATGAAGAATCAGCCGCTTATTTTGAGAAAGTGAAACAATACTTAAACGATCTTGGCATTTCGTATGAAATTGACCCTAACCTTGTGAGAGGGCTGGATTATTACAACCATACCGCATTTGAAATTATGAGCAATGCGGAGGGCTTTGGCGCGATTACGACACTTGCCGGCGGCGGACGCTACGACGGACTTGTCGAACAGATCGGCGGACCTGAAGCGCCGGGCATCGGATTTGCGATGAGCATTGAACGCCTGCTTGCCGCAATTGATGCTGAAAAAAGAGAGCTGCCTGTTGATCAGGGAATCGACTGCTATATCGTCACACTCGGCGAAAAGGCCAAGGATTATTCTGTTTCATTGGTGTACAAACTGAGAGAAGCAGGCATTTCCAGCGAAATCGATTATGAAAATAAGAAAATGAAAGGCCAGTTTAAAACAGCTGACCGCCTGAATGCCAGATTTATTGCGATTTTGGGTGAAGATGAGCTTGCCCAAAATAAAATCAATGTTAAGGATGCACAGACGGGCGAACAGATTGAAGTGGCACTTGATGAATTTATACATGTGATGAAGGCAAACCAAAAGGGATAAGGAGTGGAATGTATTGTTTGGAAGAACATATTATTGCGGTGATATAACTGAAAAAGCAATCGGTGAATCTGTAACGCTAAAAGGCTGGGTCCAAAAAAGACGGGATCTCGGCGGATTGATTTTTATTGACTTGCGTGACCGTACAGGAATTGTTCAAGTCGTGTTTAACCCTGATGTGTCAAAAGAAGCGCTTGCTATTGCGGAAGGCATCAGAAACGAATACGTGCTTGATATTCAAGGAAAAGTGGTGGCGCGTGAAGAGGGCACAGTCAATACGAATTTGAAAACAGGCGCGATTGAAATTCACGCTGATGAAGTGACCGTATTAAGTGCTGCAAAGACACCTCCGTTTGCGATTTCTGATCAAGCTGAAGACGTATCAGAGGACGTCCGTTTAAAACACCGTTACTTAGATTTGCGCAGACCGGCTATGTTTCAAACGATGCAGATGCGACATAACGTGACGAAAGCTGTCCGCAGCTTTTTAGATGATAACGGGTTTCTTGATATTGAAACACCGATATTAACAAAAAGCACACCTGAGGGCGCACGTGACTACTTAGTGCCGAGCCGTGTGCACGAAGGTGAATTCTATGCGCTGCCTCAGTCTCCGCAGCTATTTAAACAGCTTCTGATGGTATCCGGCATTGAACGGTATTATCAGATTGCCCGCTGTTTCCGCGATGAAGACTTGCGTGCAGACCGCCAGCCTGAGTTTACGCAAATCGATATTGAAATGTCCTTTATGAGCCAGGAAGACATTATGTCATTGGCTGAGGATATGATGGCAAAGATTATGCGTGAAACAAAAGGTGTGGAACTCAAGCTTCCTCTTCCTCGTATGACGTATGACGAGGCGATGAACAATTATGGTTCGGATAAACCGGATACGCGTTTTGATATGCTTTTGACAGATGTATCCGACATTGTGAAGGACACAGAATTTAAAGTATTCTCATCAGCTGTGGCAAACGGCGGTGTGGTAAAAGCCATCAATGTAAAAGGTGGAGCTGGCGATTACTCCAGAAAAGACATCGACGCTCTTGGCGCTTTTGCAGCTAACTACGGGGCGAAAGGGCTTGCCTGGGTAAAGGTTGAGGCAGACGGAGTGAAAGGCCCGATCGCCAAATTCTTTGATGAAGAAAAGCAGTCTAAGCTGATTGAAGCACTTGATGCTGCTGAAGGTGATTTGCTGCTGTTTGGAGCGGATAAATTCGAAGTTGTAGCCGCATCACTCGGCGCCCTGCGCTTAAAGCTTGGGAAAGAACGAGGGCTGATTGACGAAAGCCTGTTCAATTTCTTATGGGTTATCGACTGGCCGCTCTTAGAGCATGACCAGGAGGAAGGCCGTTTTTACGCAGCCCATCATCCGTTCACAATGCCTGTCCGTGAAGACCTTGAGTTGATTGAAACAGCGCCTGAGGACATGAAAGCACAAGCTTATGATCTCGTCTTAAACGGCTATGAGCTTGGCGGCGGTTCGATCCGTATTTTCGAAAAGGATATCCAGGAAAAAATGTTTACGCTTCTCGGCTTCTCACAAGAAGAAGCAGCTGAGCAGTTCGGATTCTTACTGGAGGCATTTGAATACGGCGCTCCTCCGCACGGCGGAATCGCGCTCGGCTTAGACCGTCTCGTCATGCTTCTCGCAGGACGTACGAACCTAAGAGATACGATCGCATTCCCGAAAACTGCAAGCGCAAGCTGCCTGATGACAGAAGCGCCAGGGGAAGTAAGCGACGCCCAGCTTGATGAGCTTCATCTTTCAATCAAGAATAAAGTTAAAAATTGAATGAGCAGTTCGATTCTTGAAAATCAAAATCGTCTGTGATATGATTTTGACAAGTTAAATAAAGTCCTGATGTGTTAGTTGTACACCTAGTTTTGACCGAACATTTTTTTGATTTGGGAGCCCGCATTTTTAAATGGCGTACATGCCTCTTTTCATTCGGTAAAGAGGACTTACAAGATTTAAAAGAGGGCACCCACCTGCTGAGAGCGGGTTCAAAACAAAGGAAAGCTGCAACGGCACTATTGGGACTTTATTTTTTGTGCGCAGAAAAAACGGCTGCTCATGGATCAGCCATTTTTATAGATGAAACCAGAATACGAATGTGGAGTGAGGTTCTTGTTACACCAGTTTTCACGCAATGAATTAGCTATCGGAAAAGAAGGCCTTGAAACGCTGAAAAACAGCACGGTTGCTGTGCTTGGGGTCGGCGGAGTAGGATCGTTCGCAGCGGAGGCTCTCGCGCGGTCAGGCGTCGGCCGCATTCTGCTTGTCGACAAAGATGATGTGGACATTACAAATGTAAACCGTCAGCTTCATGCGCTTCTTTCAACAGTCGGACAGCCCAAAGTTGATTTAATGAAAGCGCGGATCGCAGACATTAACCCTGAGTGTGAAGTGATCGCGTTAAAAATGTTCTATACGGAAGAAACGTATGAGCAATTTTTTGAATATAATCTTGACTATGTCATTGATGCGTCAGACACTATCCATTACAAAATTCATTTAATGAAAGAATGCTTAAAACGGGATATTCCGCTCATTTCCAGCATGGGTGCCGCAAATAAAACGGACCCGACACGCTTCCAAATCGCTGATATTTCAAAAACGCACACCGATCCAATTGCGAAGGTCGTCCGTACGAGATTACGAAAAGAGGGCATCAAAAAGGGCGTTCAAGTGATTTTCTCTGACGAAAGCCCGATTGTCATTCGGGAAGACGTCAGAAAAGAAGTGGGGAATGACGAAGCGAAAATCCGAAAAGCAAAAATGCCGCCATCCTCTAATGCTTTTGTACCGTCAGTGGCAGGCTTGATTATGGGCGGACATGTTGTCATGGATCTTTTGAAAGACATTGAAATCAAACGCGTGAAGGACAAATAACGCATAAAAACAGCCTTGATTTATAGGGACTGACCCCCGTTTTTGA